>NZ_DBNHSF010000075.1:0-5089 GCF_057143545.1 Candidatus Andeanibacterium sp. | reverse complement strand
AGGCGAGCACGGTGTCGCTGGTCGAGGTATCGCTGTCGACCGTGATGCAGTTGAAGGTGCCCTTGTTCGCTTCCGCCAGCAAGTGCTGGAGAAAGGCGGGCTCGACCGCGGCATCGGTGAAGATATAACCGAGCATGGTCGCCATGTCGGGCGCGATCATGCCCGAGCCCTTGACGATCCCGGCGAGCGTCACCGTCTTCCCGCCGACCACCGCGGTCGCCAGTGCCCCCTTGTTGAACGTGTCGGTGGTGCCGATCGTGGCGGCGGCTTCTTCCCAGCTGCAGGGCTCGGCTTCGAGCACCCTGGCAACGCCTTCGCGCGCCTTGTCCTTGGGCAGCGGCACGCCGATCACGCCGGTCGAGGATACGAACACTTCGGACGGCGCGCAGCCAAGATGTTCGGCCACCTGGTCCATGATCTGCTCGACCGCCTCGCGCCCGCGATAGCCGGTGAAGGCGTTGGAGTTCCCGGCATTGACCACCAGCGCCCGGGCGCTGCCCGCCTTGACCTGTTCGCGGCCCAGCTCGACCTCGCTCGAGCAGCAGACATTCCGGGTGAACACGCCGGCCACGCTCGTGCCTTCGGCGAGTTCGGCATAGGTCAAGTCGCAGCGGCCCCAATCCTTGTATCCCGCGTGCGCAATGCGCAGCGTCACGCCCGCGATCGGCGGAATGTCGGGGAAGGGCAGTGCAAGCGGCGATTTCTCAAGTTCCATGGGCGCTGCCTCTAGAAACAATCGCGCATCAGGTAAACGCGGTTTCAAGGTGGACGAATGCCGGGCGAGCGCTTATCTGGCACCCATCATGCTGCGCAAACTGTTCACCCTGCTGGCGATCGTATCGGGCCTGACCGCGATGGCGGCCCCTGCCGAGGCGCGGATTGCCGCACTCGCCGATGCCCGGGTCGAGCTGGCGAGCCAGGGCGTCGCCAAATGCCGGGTTTACCAGGCGGAACTTGGCAAGAAATCCGCCACCAGCAAGGCGAAGCCCAGATCGGCGGTCCTGCGTTGCTCCCTAAGAGCGGTGGTCTTGCAGGTCCCGACAGTCCAGCTCGGGGTCGATCGCGCGCGCGAATAGCGCCTGATGCCCATCCATCAGCGTTGAAGCACTGCCGCGCCACGAGCGCCGGCGGTCGACCATCTCACAAGTTCCAGACTGACAGGAAACGCCCATGCTCGGCGCCATTGCCAAAACGATTTTCGGCTCGTCCAACGACCGTTACGTCAAATCGCTCGACAAGATCGTTCACACGATCAACGCACTCGAACCACAAATCCAGGCCTTCACCGACGAAGAGCTGAAGGCGCAGACGCAAAAGTTCCGCGACCAGCTCGCGGAAGGAAAGTCGCTCGACGACATCCTGCCCGAGGCCTTCGCCACGGTCCGCGAGGCTTCGATCCGCGTCCTCGGCATGCGCCATTTCGACGTCCAGATGGTCGGCGGGATCGTGCTCCACCGCGGCGAGATCGCCGAAATGAAGACCGGCGAGGGCAAGACGCTGGTTGCCACGCTCGCGGTCTATCTCAATGCCATCGAAGGCAAGGGCGTGCATGTCGTGACGGTCAACGATTACCTCGCCCGCCGCGACGCCGAATGGATGGGCCAGATTTACAGGTTTCTCGGCCTCACGGTCGGCGTGATCGTGCCGAATATGGGCGAGGCGATGCGGCGCGAGGCCTATGCTGCGGACATCACCTACGCGACCAATAACGAGCTCGGTTTCGATTACCTGCGCGACAACATGAAGCACGAGCGCCGCCAGATGGTGCAGCGTCCGTTCAATTTCGCGATAGTCGACGAGGTCGACTCGATCCTTATCGACGAAGCGCGGACCCCGCTGATCATCTCCGGCCCGACCGAGGACAAGAGCGAACTCTATGTTGCGATCGACAAGATCGTGAAGGTGATCCCCGAGGAGTGGTACGAAAAGGACGAAAAGACCCGGCAGGTCACCCTGACCGAGGATGGCACCGAGGAAATCGAGAAGCTTCTGATCGCCGAAGGGCTGCTGGCGACCGACAATCTCTACGATGTCGAGAACACCCAGGTCGTCCATCACCTCGACCAGGCGATGAGAGCCATCATCATGTTCAGGCGCGATACCGACTATATCGTGAAAGAGAACAAGGTCATTATCATCGACGAATTCACCGGGCGGATGATGGAAGGACGGCGCTGGTCGAACGGCCTCCACCAGGCGGTCGAGGCCAAGGAGGGCGTCAAGATCGAGCCCGAGAACCAGACCCTGGCCTCGATCACCTTCCAGAACTATTTCCGGATGTATCCCAAGCTCGCCGGGATGACCGGCACCGCCGCGACCGAAGCGGCGGAATTCTTCGATATCTACAAGCTCAACGTGGTCGAAATCCCGACCAATGTCCCGGTCGCGCGGATCGACGAGGAAGACGAGTTCTACAAGAACACGAAGGACAAGTTCGGAGCGATCGCCAAATCGATCAAGGAAAAGAACCGGATCGGCCAGCCGGTGCTGGTCGGCACGGTCTCGATCGAAAAATCCGAGATGCTCTCCGAATTTTTGAAGAAGGAGGGCGTGAAGCACAACGTCCTCAACGCCCGTTTTCACGAAATGGAAGCGCGTATCGTGGCCCAGGCCGGGCGGCTCGGCGCGGTGACGATCGCCACCAACATGGCTGGTCGCGGGACCGACATCCAGCTGGGCGGCAATCTCGACTTCCGGATCGAGGACGAGCTCAAGGACATCCCGCAGGACGATCCCAAGCGGCAGTTGGAAATCGACCGGATCAAGGCCGAAATCGAGGCCGAAAAGAAGAAGGTGCTCGAAGCCGGCGGGCTGTTTGTGCTCGGCACCGAACGCCACGAAAGCCGCCGGATCGACAACCAGCTGCGCGGCCGCTCGGGCCGCCAGGGGGACCCCGGCCTGTCGCGCTTCTATCTCTGCCTCGAGGACGATTTGCTGCGCATTTTCGGTTCGGACACGCTGTTTTCGCGGATGATGAATTCGAACCTCGCCGATGGCGAGGCGATCGGCTCGAAATGGCTCTCCAAGGCGATCGAGACCGCGCAGAAGAAGGTCGAGGCGCGCAATTACGAGATCCGCAAGCAGGTCGTCGAATACGACAACGTGATGAACGACCAGCGCAAGGTAATCTACGAACAGCGCGCGGAGATCATGGACAGCGAAGCGGTCGACGATGTGGTGATCGATATGCGCCATGACGCGGCCAACTCGGTAGTGTTCGAGAATTGCCCGCCGGGTTCCTATCCGGAACAATGGAATGTCGAAGGCCTCAAGCAGCGGATCGAGGAAGTGTTCGGCCTGCGTCCGCCGATCGACCAGTGGATGACCGAAGAGGAGCTCGATCCCGAGCTCATTGAGCAGCGGATCATCGAACAATCCGACGCGGTCATGGCAAAGAAGGTCGGCGAGGCCGAAGCGGGGGTTTGGCGGCAGGTCGAGAAGCAGGTCCTGCTCGACCGGCTCGATCATCACTGGAAGGAACACCTCGCCACGCTCGACGCGCTGCGCCAGGTCGTCGGCCTGCGCGGCTATGCCCAGAAGCAGCCGATCAACGAATACAAGCGGGAAGCGTTCGGCCTGTTCGAGCGTATGCTCGAAGTGCTGCGCGAGGATGTCACCCGCATCCTGATGACCAGCCAGCTGCGCATCGCGCCGCCGCCAAGGGAAACATTGCCCGAACTGCCTGCCTTCCTCACCGGCCATGTCGATCCCTTCACCGGCGACGACGACAGCAATGACGGCGACGGATCGTATGGGCGCGAAGCGCTGTTCGGCTCGCTGGCCGGTTCGCCGCGCGCGGCGGTCGGCCCGGGCGGATCGGTAACGGACAATCCCTACAAGGACATGCGGATCAGCCGGAACGCGCCGTGCCCCTGCGGTTCGGGCAACAAATACAAGCATTGTCACGGCGCGGCGGAGTGAGTGCAAATTCCCTCTCCTGGCCTGTGCCCCCCCTCTCGAAGGTAAGCCGTCATTGCGAGCATTGGCGGCGGGCGCCTAATCTTCTATGACGCGGCACACGCGCCAGCTGGCGGCGGACGGGGAGACCAGACAAGGTGCGTTGTAAGAAATGTGGTGCCGAGGTTCCGGTCCTTCGGGAATTTTGCCATATCTGCGGGGCGCCGACCGATCCCGGTCTGCGCGAGAGCGAGCACCAGCTGGGCCGGCGCCAGCGCACGGATGGTGAGCCGAAGAGCAACCGCAAGGGCTTCGTGATCGCCGCTGCCGTTCTGTTCGGACTGGGGATGGTGGGCAACAGCTGGTTCAACCTGGACTTCGATTCCGATGACCGCCCCGGAATGGTCGATCGGGGCGAGCAGCGCGGCGCGGTGACTATCGAGGCGGATCAATTGTACCAGGCCTATCGCGATGACCCTTTGGGATCGAACGAACGGTTTGGCGGGCGCGAAATGGTAGTCAGCGGCGAATTCGTGCGCATCGTGCCCGACGGCTACGGCAGCCTCGACCTGCGCCTCAAAACCTCCGATCCGGAAGCGGAGCTCGGCGTCGACCTCGCCCAACTTGCGATCGAGGATGGCAAGAAACTGCTTCCCGGCCAGCGCGTGACCGTCAGCTGCCAGCGGATGGGCCAGGGCGGCGACGAATTGTGGGTACAGGATTGCGCGATCCAGCCGACCGCGGAAACCCGCGCCGTGCCCGACGCGTCCGCGATTGCGCCTGAAACCGCCTCAGGCCCTACGGCTCCGGCTTCGCCCGCGGGACCCGCGGCCGGGGATAGCTTGGAGTAGGGTGACGAGGCAGCAGACGGTTGCAGTTGCCGCAATTGTAACGCCTGTTATGGTTCTCGCCTGCAAGGGAGAGGGCCATTGAGGATCACGCTGCTCGATCTACCGCGGTGCCAGGTGGGTGAAGGCCCCGTCTGGGATGTCGCCGAGCAGGCGCTCTATTACATCGATATCCTCGAAAAGAAGGTCTTTCGCTGGGATCCGGCGAGCGGCGATCTTCGAACATGGGCGGTACCCGACATGATCGGTTCGATGGCGCTCCGGGAACAAGGCGGCGCGATCGTCGCGCTGGTGAGCGGCGTCCATGTGCTCGATTTCGAGAGCGGCGCGGTCGAGCCGTTCGC
>NZ_DBNHSF010000074.1:0-4673 GCF_057143545.1 Candidatus Andeanibacterium sp. | reverse complement strand
ACGCACCGAATGGCGCGAATCCACAATGCCATGATCACTCGACAGTGCCCCTCCACCACCCTGCGGGTGGTCCCCCTCCCCCGGTGGGGGAGGATTCCGTCACCCTCGTCGCATCCGTCTCCAAGGGGACCTATATCCGCAGTCTCGCACGGGATATCGCCCATGCCCTTGGAACCGTCGGCCATGTTACCTATCTGAGGCGCATCAAAGCCGGTCCGTTCAAGCTCGAATCGGCGATTTCGCTGGACAAATTGAACGAGATCGGTAAGGGCGCGCCGCTTGAAGACGTAATCCTGCCGCTTGAGGCGGGGCTGGACGACATCCCGGCCCTCGATCTCGCTCCGGAAGCAGCAGCAGCGGTCCGCCAGGGCCGGGTCCTAACCGGAATGCCCCAAGGCGACGGGTTGTATTGGGCAAAGGCAGGAAATGTTCCTGTTGCGCTCATGGAACTCACCGCCGGGACGGCGAAGGTCGTCAGGGGTTTCAACCTGCCCGATGTCGCTGAGTAAGGAAAGCACAGATGTCGGTTACCGCCGAAGCAAAAACGAAGATTATCAAGGATAACGCCCAGTCCAAGGGCGATACCGGTTCTCCCGAAGTCCAGGTCGCGATCCTCACCGAGCGTATTCGCAACCTCACCGAGCATTTCAAGGATCACCACAAGGACAACCATTCGCGCCGCGGCCTGTTGATGATGGTCAACAAGCGCCGCAGCCTGCTCGGCTACCTCAAAAAGAAGGATGTCGAGCGCTATAACGCCCTGATCCAGAAGCTGGGTCTGCGCAAGTGACGTGATGCTTCGGCCCGCCTCTGGCGGGCCGTTTGGTATCGCGTCATCCTCGCGAAGGCGGGGATCCCGGGCCCCAAGGTCCGGAAGTAATGAAACAGGCTCCCGCCTTCGCGGGAGCGCAAAACGACAAGGCATCCTTCGCAATTCGGTGAAGGGGCCCCGGGGCACAACAAGGCCCCACACCGGACCGGGACGGAATCCCCGGCAGCAAACCCCGCCCGGCAATGGGGCCGCGCGGGGCGTAAGGAAAACACATGTTTGACGTGAAAACCGTATCGCTGGAGTGGGGCGGAAAGACCCTCACTCTGGAAACCGGCCGTATTGCCCGCCAGGCCGATGGCGCAGTGCTGGCCACCTATGGCGAAACCGTGGTGCTGTGCGCCGTGACCGCCGCCAAATCGGTGAAGGAAGGGCAGGACTTCTTCCCGCTCACCGTTCACTACCAGGAAAAATTCTCTTCCGCCGGCCGGATCCCGGGCGGCTTCTTCAAGCGCGAACGCGGTGCGACCGAGAAGGAAACGCTCACCAGCCGCCTGATCGACCGCCCCGTGCGGCCGCTGTTCCCCGAAGGTTTCTACAACGAAATCAATGTCATCGCCCAGGTCCTTTCCTATGATGGCGAGACCGAGGCCGATATCGTGGCGATGATCGCCGCGTCGGCCGCGCTGACCATTTCGGGCGTGCCCTTCATGGGTCCGATCTCGGGTTGCCGGGTCGGCTACAAGGATGGCGAATACCAGCTCAACCCGTCGATGGCCGAAATCGCCGACGGCGGTCGCCTGGATCTCGTCGTCGCTGCAACCTACGACGCGGTGATGATGGTCGAATCCGAAGCCAGGGAGCTGACGGAAGACGAAATGCTCGGGGCCGTCATGTTCGCGCATGACGAGAACCGGAAGGTCATCAAGGCGATCGTCGACCTGGCCGAGAAGGCCGCGAAGGATCCCTGGGAGATCGACCTTGCCGACAATTCGGCGATGAAGGCCGAGATCAAGAAGCTGATCGGCGACGACATCGCCGCGGCCTATAAGCTTACCAGCAAGTCGGCTCGCTCGGACGCGCTCACCGCCGCGCGCGAACACGTCAAGGGTCACTACGCCGAGGCCGATGGCCAGACGATGATGACCGCGATCAAGCTGACCAAGAAGATCGAGGCGGACATCGTCCGCACCGCGATCCTCAAGGACGGTGCGCGGATCGACGGGCGCAAGCTCGACCAGGTCCGCCCGATCGAGGCAATGGTCGGCTTCCTGCCGCGCACCCACGGTTCGGCGCTGTTCACCCGCGGCGAAACGCAGGCGATCTGCACCACCACGCTCGGCACCAAGGACAGCGAGCAGATGATCGACGGGCTCGACGGCCTGACCTATTCGCACTTCATGCTGCACTATAACTTCCCGCCCTATTCGGTCGGCGAAGTTGGCCGTTTCGGCGCCCCGGGCCGGCGCGAGATCGGTCATGGCAAGCTCGCCTGGCGCGCGCTGCACCCGGTACTGCCCAACCATGAGGACTTCCCCTACACGATCCGGATCCTCTCGGACATTACCGAGAGCAACGGTTCTTCCTCGATGGCGACCGTGTGCGGCGGCTGTCTTTCGATGATGGATGCCGGCGTTCCGATCGAACGCCCGGTTTCGGGCATCGCGATGGGCCTGATCCTCGAAGGCGACGAATTCGCAGTGTTGAGCGACATTCTTGGCGACGAGGACCATCTCGGCGATATGGACTTCAAGGTTGCCGGAACGGAGCAGGGCATCACCTCGCTCCAGATGGACATCAAGATCGCCGGCATCACCAAGGAAATCATGGCCAAGGCGCTCGAACAGGCCAAGTCTGGCCGTGCGCATATCCTCGGCGAGATGACCAAGGCGCTGGGCGCGGCCCGGAGCGAGCTTTCGGCCCATGCGCCCAGGATCGAGACGATGCAGATCGCCAAGGACAAGATCCGCGACGTGATCGGCACCGGTGGCAAGGTGATCCGCGAGATCGTCGCCGAAACCGGCGCCAAGGTCGATATCGACGACGAAGGCCTGATCAAGATCAGCTCGTCCGACCTCAGCCAGATCGAGGCCGCGCGCAAGTGGATCCAAGGCATCGTCGAGGAACCCGAAGTCGGCAAGATCTACACCGGCAAGGTCGTCAATATCGTCGATTTCGGCGCGTTCGTGAACTTCATGGGCGGCAAGGACGGTCTCGTCCACGTCTCCGAAATGAAGAACGAGCGGGTCGAACGGCCGACCGATGTCGTTTCCGAAGGCCAGGAAGTGAAGGTCAAGGTGCTCGAGATCGACAATCGCGGCAAGGTCCGCCTGTCGATGCGGGTGGTCGACCAGGAAACCGGCGAGGAGCTTGAAGACAGCCGCCCGCCCAGAGAACCCCGAGGCGAGAAGCGCGAAGGTGGCGGTGGCCGTGACCGCGGCGACCGCCGGGGGCCGCGTGGTGATCGCGGTGACCGTGGCGGCGGCGGTCGCGATCGTGACCGCGGACCCAGAAACGACCGGGGTCGCGATCGCGGAGACCGTGACGACAACGAAGGCAAGCGGGACGGCAATCCGGACCACATGCCGGCGTTCCTGAAAGAGGACGACTAACACGGGTCCGGATTTTCCGGTTCGGACATCCGGTTCAGACAGGGGCCGCGGGAGCAATCTCGCGGCCCTTTTCTTTTGTCCTGCAATGCGCGATGCAGGAGCGGAGAAGAGACAGGGAGAGTCATGATGCGATTGGCGACTGCTTTTGCCGCCGCCGTGTTGGTTTGTGCTCCGGCTGGCGCCCAGACTCCGCGGCCGATGCTCGATTATGCCAGCGCCGCGACGATCCGCGACACCTGCATCGCCTGGGCCGCGGAACGCGACCTGGCGGTGGCGGTGGCGGTGTATGACGAGGCCGGGCGGCTGCTGGCATTCGCCCATATGGATGGCGGATCGACCGCGGTGGGCGAGATCGCGATGTGGAAGGGGAGGTCCGCCGCGACGCTGCACGTCGCCTCGGCGGAAACCGCGAATTGGGGGCCGGGAGCACCGGGTGTGGCCACCTGGCAGGGCGGCACGCCCTTTTTCACCCAGGACGGGGTGGCGCTCGGAGGGGTCGGCGTCTCGGGCGCTCCCAGTGCCGACGATGCCGCATGCGGCGAGGCGGGGATCGCCGCCGCGGGTTTGAAACATACGGCGAATTAGGGAGTTCACATGCCGATTACATCCTTCGAAGGCAAGATCGCCTTCATCACCGGCGGCGCGAGCGGGATCGGGCTCGGCATCGCCAAGGTGCTCGTCGAACGCGGCGCCCAGGTGGTGCTGGCCGATCTCAGGCAGGACCATATCGACGATGCGCTGGCCGAATTCGCCGGTGGCGGGAAGAGCAATGCCGTTTCGGCGCTCAATCTCGACGTCACCAATCGCGAGAAATATCGCGAGGCGGCGGAAAAGATGCAGGCCGAATTCGGCGGGATCGATATCCTGATCAACAATGCCGGGGTCGGGCTCGAAGGCCCGCTGCTCGAAGCGACCTATGCCGATTACGATTTCGGCTTCGGGGTCAATGTCGGCGGGGTGATCAACGGGATCACCGAATTCCTCCCGCAAATGGTCGCGCATGGCCGGGGAGGGCATATCGTTTCGACCGCCAGCCTCGCCGCCGAAGTGGTGATGCCGCCGCAGATGGCGATCTATGCCGCGTCGAAGGCGGCGGTCTGCCATTTCTGCGAGAGCATCAAGAGTGAGCTGGCGACCCACGGGATCGGCTGCTCGATCCTGCTGCCCGGCCCGGTCAAGAGCCGGATCCACGAGACCCAGCAGAACCGCCCGGCGCATCTCCTCGAAGGGAGCGGGTTCAAGGCGTCAGAGGAAAAGCTCTCGCGCCGCATAGTGGGCGACAACTGGATGGA
>NZ_DBNHSF010000073.1:0-4421 GCF_057143545.1 Candidatus Andeanibacterium sp. | reverse complement strand
AGCGCGAATTGGGGATATGATAGATGGTGATCATGGCGATCAAGCTCCCTTCGCATGCGGGCTGTTGGCGAGGAGGTCGTCGACCACGCTTGGATCGGCCAGCGTCGAGGTGACACCAAGGTTTCCGGTGTCGTTCTCGGCAATCTAGCGCAAGATCCGCCGCATGATCTTGCCGCTCCGCGTCTTGGGCAGGGCCGGGGCGAACTGGATCACGTCGGGGGTGGCGATCGGGCCGATTTCCTTGCGCACCCATTGGACCAGTTCCTTGCGCAGTTCTTCGGTCGGTTCGACGCCTTCCATCGGGGTGACAAAGGCGTAGATGCCCTGGCCCTTGATCTCGTGCGGCATGCCGACCACCGCCGCCTCGGCGACATCGTCGTGCGACACCAGCGCGCTTTCGACCTCGGCGGTGCCCATGCGGTGGCCCGAAACGTTGATCACGTCGTCGATCCGGCCGGTGATCCAGTAGTATCCGTCCGCGTCGCGGCGGCAGCCGTCGCCGGTGAAGTAGTATCCCGGATACTGGCTGAAATAGGTCTGGAAGAAGCGCTCATGGTCGCCATAGACGGTGCGCATCTGGCCCGGCCAGCTGTCGGTGATGACGAGCGCGCCTTCGGCCGCGCCTTCGAGCAAATGTCCGTTGGCAGGATCGACCAGCGCCGGCTTCACGCCGAACATCGGCCTGGTCGCACTGCCGGGCTTGAGCGCGGTGGCGCCGGGCAGCGGGGTGATCATGTGGCCGCCGGTCTCGGTCTGCCACCAGGTATCGACGATCGGGCAGCGCCGCTCGCCGACCTCCTGGTAATACCATTCCCACGCCTCGGGATTGATCGGCTCGCCGACCGTACCGAGCACCTTGAGGCTCTTGCGGCTGGTCTTCTTCACCCATTCGTTGCCTTCGCGCATAAGCGCGCGCAGCGCGGTGGGTGCCGCATAGAAGATCTCGACCCGGTATTTGTCGACCACCTGCCAGAAGCGGCTGAAATCTGGGTAATTGGGCACGCCCTCGAACATCAGCGTGGTGCCGCCGTTCATCAGCGGGCCGTAGACGACGTAGCTATGCCCGGTGACCCAGCCGATATCGGCCGCGCACCAGTAGATCTGGTTGCTCCCGTCGTCATGGGGCCGGTAATCGAACGTGTATTCGTGGGTCATCGAGACCCACACCGCATAGCCGCCGGTGGTGTGGAGCACGCCCTTGGGCTTGCCGGTCGAGCCCGAGGTGTAGAGGATGAACAGCGGGTCTTCGGCTCCCATTTCCTCAGGCGGGCAATCGGCGGACTGGCCGGCCACGGCATCGGCCCAGTCGATATCGCGGCCCGCCACCATCGGCACGTCGGCTCCGGTATGGCGCAGCATGATCACCCGGCTGACCGGGGACTTTTCCAACGCGGCATCGACATTGGCTTTCAGCGGCACCTTGCGGCCGCCGCGCAGCCCTTCGTCGGCAGTGAGGACGATGTCCGATGCGCAATCCTCGATCCTCCCGGCGAGCGCATCGGGCGAAAACCCAGCGAAGACGATCGAATGGACCGCGCCGATCCGCGCGCAGGCGAGCATGGCGATCGCGGCTTCGGGCACCATCGGCAGGTAGATCGTCACCCGGTCGCCGCGCTTGACGCCATTGGCCTTGAGCGCATTGGCAAAGCGGCAGGTCGCCGCGTGCAATTCGCGATAGGTCAGCGAACGGGTCGGATTGGCGGGATCGTCGGGCTCCCACAGGATCGCGGTCTCGTCGCCGCGGGTTGCAAGATGCCGGTCGAGGCAATTGGCCGAAAGGTTGAGCGTTCCGTCCTCGAACCAGCTTATGTGGAAGTCATCGGCATCGAAGCTGGTGTCCTTCACCTTGGTGAAGGGCCTGATCCAGTCGATCCGCCTGGCCTCCTCGCGCCAGAAGCCGTCGGGGTCCTCCACCGAAGCGCGATATTTCGCCTCGTATCGCGCGGCATTGATGATGGCTTTTTCGGCCCATTCGGCCGTTACCGGGTGTTGCGACACCTCGTGCATTACTCACTCCCGAAAATTCGTTCGCCGATTGCCTAAGGGCTGGTTCGAATGCCCGCAAGCGTCCTTCAATGAGCTCCTGCGAAGGCAGGAGCCTCAGGAGTGAGGTCCCCGCCTTCGCGGGGACTCGGGACGTCAGCGCCAGAGTGCGTCGAGGGCCGGAAGCAGGTGCGCGCGATGTTCGGCAGGTACTCGTGCAATCAGGTCCGCCTCGAATGTCTCGATCGCTTGCCTGGCCTTGCGCAGCGTTTCCCGTCCGGCATCCGTGAGGCTCAGCCCCTGCGACTTCCCGTCGATCGGCGTGCGTTCGATCAGGCCCGCGTCCTCGAGCCGCTTCAAGAGCGGAACCATGTTGGCCCGCTGGATATCGAGCAGGCGACCGACCGCGCTCGCCGTCAGTTCGGGATTGTCGGCGATCACCATCAGCACGCTCGCTTCGGTCGTTCGCAGGTCGAACTCGGCGAGCCGCTGGGCAAGCTCGGCCATCATCGCGTTGGAAGCGCGGCGCAGCGAATAGCCGGGGGAATTTGCAAGCGGATCGTGCATCGGTCTCGATCACCAATTGTCGATGATTGTTGTTGCACATAGCAATCTATATCGTTATTAGCAATAACAATATCGCTGACACCGGCGAGTCGTTTTGAGGAGAGCCGCCATGGCCCAAAGTTCGAAAGGTCCGTCAAAGCCCGATCCGCGTCCCGAGGAGGAAACCGTCCGCTACGAAATTGAAGACGGGGTTGCCTGGGTCTATTTCAACCGTCCCGACAAGCGCAATTGCATGAGCCCCAAGCTCAACCGGCAGATGCTGCGCGTTCTCGAGCAGCTCGAATTCCGCGACGACGTGCAGGTGCTGGTCCTGACCGGTGAAGGATCCTCCTGGTCGGCGGGCATGGACCTGCTCGAATATTTCCGCATGGCCGAACAGGAAGGCCTGCATGCGGTGCGCCGCAACCAGCGCGAAGCCTATTCGTGGTGGGAACGCCTGCGCTGGTACGAGAAGCCGACCATCGGCATGATCAATGGCTGGTGCTTCGGCGGCGCCTATGGCCCGCTGTTTGCCTGCGACCTTGCCTATTGCTCGGACGATGCGCAGTTCGGCCTTTCCGAGATCAACTGGGCGATCCTGCCCGGCGGCGGCGCCTCGAAGGTCGCGGCCGAGCTGATGGGCTTCCGCGACGCGATGTATCACGCAATGATGGGCGAGAACCTGACCGGCAGGCAGGCCGCCGAAAAGGGCATGGTCAATGAATCGCTTCCCGCCGACAAGCTCAAGGCGCGGGTCCAGGAAGTCGCCGACGTTCTCAAGAAGAAGGACAGCCAGGCGCTGCGCGCGACCAAGTGGGCGGTGCGCCGCGTGCGCGAGATGACCTATGACAACGCCGAGGACTATTTGATCCGGGCGCAGGAAGCGCTCAACCAGTTCGGCGGGCTCGCTGCGCGCAAGGAAGCGACCCGGCAGTTCCTCGACGAGAAGACCTTCAAGCCCGGCCTTGGTGCTTTCGACAAGTCAAAGGTCCAGGGCGACTGATCTTGCTTCCCCTCCCCGGCGGGGAGGGGATTGAGGGGTGGGGTGGCGAGGCCGCAGGGCTTCGCGTCGACGCTGGCGCAGGATACCCCCACCCAACCGGTTCGAGGTCGGAACTGCCTCGGTGTTTCCTGGACCGTCCGGGGGAGGGTCCACCTCGAACTCCCGAGCGGGAGAGGGCTTCCACCTCGACTCCATCCCTTCATTCTGGCAACGCACCCCCGCAAATCGGAGAGGACATGCATGACTACCCGCCGCTTCACCAATGAGCAGATCGACCGCTTGCTGCGCCCCAGGAGTGTCGCCGTGGTCGGCGCTTCGGATCGCCCTGGTGCGCTGGGCGCGACGCTCTTGAACAACCTCGTCCAGTACGAATTCGCGGGCGACATCTACCCGGTCAATCCCAAGCGGGAAGAGATCGCCGGGCTGAAATGCTATCCCACCGTCAACGATATGCCCGAGGGCGTCGACTGCGCGGTGCTGGCGATCCCGCGCCCCTTCGTTCTGCAGACCACGCGCGACCTGGCAGAGCGCGGATGCGGCGCGGTCGTGATCTATGCCGCCGGTTTCTCCGAGGCGGGCGAGGAAGGACTCAAGGAGCAGCTCGAGCTGGGCAAGATTGCCGAGCAATACGGCATGGTGATCGAAGGGCCGAACTGCCTCGGTTGCACCAATTACGTCACCCGCGTGCCGCTGACTTTCGTCGAAACCAACATGATGACGC
The DNA here is from genome assembly GCF_057143545.1 of Candidatus Andeanibacterium sp. Taxonomy (NCBI): domain Bacteria; kingdom Pseudomonadati; phylum Pseudomonadota; class Alphaproteobacteria; order Sphingomonadales; family Sphingomonadaceae; genus Candidatus Andeanibacterium; species Candidatus Andeanibacterium sp. Next base: position 168 of record NZ_DBNHSF010000073.1, on the reverse strand, counting down.
CGCCCAAGGGTGCGCGGGCGGTCGGCATTGCCAGCCAGTCGGGCGCGATCGCCGCGGTACTGGCGACCATGCTCCACCCGCGCGGCTGCTATGTCAGCACCTCGGTTTCGACCGGCAACGAAGCCGCTTCGGGCGTCGAGGACTATGTCGAATGGCTGGTCGACGACG
>NZ_DBNHSF010000072.1:0-27476 GCF_057143545.1 Candidatus Andeanibacterium sp. | reverse complement strand
GGACTTTCTCAAAGGTATCCAAAAGAAATAGAGGCGCTGCTGGAAGGCTCGCTCCCGAATGTCCGCTTTCCATCCAAAGCGGACATCCCGCCCTAATCCTCGTGATCCTCCAGCTCGTCGCCCTTGAGCGTCACGACATGGATCAGGTTGGTCGATCCCGGCACGCCGAACGGCACGCCCGCCAGCGTGATCAGCTTCGATCCCGCCTCGCCGAAACCGTGGCGCAGCGCCATGCGCTTGCCCTTGGCGATCATCTCCTCGAAACTGCCGACGTCGCGGGTGGCGACCGCATGCGCGCCCCACAGCAGCGCCACCCGCCGCGCGGTCACCAGCGAGGGGGTCAGCACCATCACCGGCACGCCGGGCCGTTCGCGCGCCACCCGCCGCGCGGTCGAGCCCGAGCCGGTGAACACCACGATCGCCGAGATCGGCAGGGTCTCCGCGATCGTCATGCAGGCGTGGCTCAGCGCATCGGCGGTGGTGCGGTCGGGCGGGGTCTCGTGAATCCTGATCCGCTTGGCGTAGCTTTCGTCGCCCTCGATCTTCTGCGCGATGCGGTTCATCATCGTCACCGCTTCCTCGGGCCATTGCCCGGCGGCGGTCTCGGCCGAGAGCATCACCGCATCGGCCCCGTCATAGACCGCGTTGGCGACGTCGGAGACTTCGGCCCGCGTGGGAGTCGGGCTCTCGATCATCGATTCGAGCATCTGGGTGGCGACGATCACCGGCTTGCCGAGGCTGCGCGCGGCATTGACGATCCGCTTCTGGAGGCCTGGCACGTCTTCGGGATTGAGCTCGACGCCAAGGTCGCCGCGCGCGACCATCACCCCGTCCGATAGTTCGAGAATCTCGTCGAGCCGCGCGACCGCGGCGGGCTTTTCGATCTTGGCGCAGAGCGCGCCCCTGGGACCACTGGGCCCGCCCATCAGCCTGCGCGCTTCGGCGAGGTCCTCGGGCCGCTGGACGAAGCTGAGCGCGATCCAGTCGGCCCCCTGCTCGACCGCGAAGGCAAGGTCGCTGCGGTCCTTGTCGGTCATCGCCGCGACCGGGACCACCGCATCGGGAACGTTGAGCCCCTTGCGGTCGGAAATCACCCCGCCGACCTCGGCGGTGCAGAGGATCTCGTCCTTGCCCGCCTTGATCACGCGCAGACGGATCTTGCCATCGTCGACCAGCAGGCGCTGGCCCTTTTCGAGAATGCCGAACAATTCGGGATGCGGCAGGCAGACGCGGGTTTCGTCGCCGGGAGCGGGATTGCGGTCGAAGGTGAAATGGCGGCCATGCGGGATCACCACCCGCTCGCCCTTGCGGAACTCGCCGACCCGCAGCTTGGGGCCCTGGAGGTCGCACAATATCGCGATCGGGCGGACGAATTCCTTCTCCAGTCTCCTGATATGGGCAATTTCCTCGGCATGGGTCGCATGGTCGCCATGGCTCATATTGATGCGAAAGGCATCGACCCCCGCCAGCAGCAGGCGCCGCAGCATGTCGGGATCGCGGCTCGCGGGACCGACCGTCGCGAGGATCTTGACCTTGCGGCCCCTCGGCTTGAGCTTGAGTGCTTCATGCTTTGCCATCGGCTGCTGCCTATGTCAGAGGCGGGGAACAATACAAGGATGATAAGATGAGCAAGCCACAGGATCCGCTGGACGAGCTGCCCGACGCGGTTGCCGCCGCCGCCTTCCGCCGGCTGGTGCGGCACCTGCGGCACCGCCACGATGCGCAGAATATCGACCTGATGGGGCTCGCGGGCTTCTGCCGCAATTGCCTCGCCGACTGGATCAACGATGCCGGCGCGGGCTTCGACAAGGCCGGTGCGCGCGCGGTGATCCACGGCATGGCGTTTGACGAGTGGAAGGCGAGATACCAGACCGAAGCGACGCCTGAGCAGATGGCGCGGATGGAGGAAAGCCTCAAGCTCAATGGCGGGACGCATTGATCGCCTCTCCCCTTGAGGGGAGAGGATACGAAGCCCTGGCGCTTCGAGCGCCTGGGAGAAGTTGGAGAGGGGTATCCTGCCGGACCGTTGGGCACCCCCTCTCAACTTCGGCTAGGCCGTTACACGTCCAAGCCTGCGTATCTCTCCCCCGACCCGGGGGAGAGAGCAAGTTGAGGCCTTCACCGAATCATTGCCGCTCGCTACGGGCGAGGCCGATCAGTATTCAAACAATGGAGCTTACCCGATGGCCGAAGCCACCGACGATCGTTTGCGCCTCTTGATCGAGCGCATCGAACGCCTCGAGGAGGAGAAGAAGGGCATCGCCGACGATATCCGCGACGTCTATTCCGAGGCCAAGGCGGTCGGCTACGACAGCAAGATCATGCGCCAGATCGTGCGCCTCAGGAAGATGCGGCCCGACGACCGCGCCGAGATGGAAGCGGTGCTCGATACCTACAAAGCCGCTTTGGGTCTGGGATGAATCGCGTTAGTCTCGCCCCACTTAGCAAGGGGGAAGGAGAGCGGTTCATGGCACGCCCTTGGGGAGCAGCCCGCGACGGGGGGATGATCGTCACCACCACCGCCTTGGTCGAGGGACAGCCGGTGCGGCAATATCTCGGCATAGTCACCGGCGAAGTGATCGTCGGGGCCAACATCTTCCGCGACCTGTTCGCCTCGATCACCGACATCGTCGGCGGGCGCTCGGGCAAATACGAGGAAGTGCTGGGCCGCGCGCGCGAGGAAGCGATCGACGAGATGCGGCTCAAATGCGCCGAGATCGGCGGCAATGCCGTGATCGGGGTCGATCTCGATTACGAGGTGATCGGTCAGAACGGCTCGATGCTGATGGTCAGCGCCAGCGGGACCGCGGTGGTCATCTGATCGGGCCGATTGCTCCCTGTCCCGCGCTGGGCTAGGGGCGTCGCGAACCCTCAACAGCAGCCAAGAACAGAGACATGGCAGGCCATTCCAAATTCAAGAACATCATGCACCGCAAGGGTGCGCAGGACAAGAAACGCTCGAACCTGTTTTCCAAGCTCAGCCGCGAAATCACCGTCGCGGCCAAGATGGGCACGCCCGATCCCGACATGAACCCGCGCCTGCGCCTCGCGATCAACAACGCCAAGGCGCAGTCGATGCCCAAGGACAATATCCAGCGGGCGATCGACAAGGCCGCAGGCGGGGATGAAGAGAATTACGAGGAAGTCCGCTATGAGGGCTACGGCCCGGGCGGCAGCGCGATCATCGTCGAGGCGCTGACCGACAACCGCAACCGCACCGCCTCGAATGTCCGCTCGATCTTCTCCAAGCATGGCGGAAACCTCGGCACCGAAGGTTCGGTCGCGCATGGCTTCGAGCGCAAGGGCATGATCGAATATCCGGCGGGCGCGGGCGACGAGGACAAGGTCCTCGAAGCGGCGATCGAGGCCGGGGCCGACGATGTCGAGAGCTCGGACGAGGGCCATGTGATCTGGACCGGGATGGAGTTGCTGCACGAAGTCGCGGGCGCGCTCGAAGCGGCGCTCGGCGAGCCCGATAACGTCAAGCTCGCCTGGAAGCCCAACCTCACGGTCGAACTCGACGAAGGCGCGGCGGGAACACTGGTCAAGCTGGTCGACGCGCTCGACGACGACGACGATGTCCAGGCCGTGTGGGGCAATTACGACATCGCCGACGAGATCATGGAGAAGCTCGCTTGATGGCCGCCCCGACAAGCGGAGCGGCGGGCTGATGTGGAGCCTGGTCGCGAAGGCCCTGCTGGCAGGCGCCATGATCGCGGCCATTGCCGAGATCGGCAAGCGCCTGCCGACCATGGCGGCGCTGGTCGCTTCGCTGCCGCTGGTCTCGATCTTGGGCATGATCTTCCTGTGGCGCGAACGGCCCGACGCGGAGAACATGGCGGTGCATGCCGAAGCGACCTTCTGGTACGTGCTGCCGAGCCTGCCGATGTTCCTGATGGTGCCGTTCCTGTTGCGCAGCGGGTGGCCGTTCTGGCTCTCGCTGCTGGCGGGCTGCGTGCTGACCGTGGTCCTCTACGGCGCGCTGATGGCCGCCGCACCCAGGCTCGGCCTCAAGCTGTGATCATCCTCGGCCTCGATCCCTCGCTCAGCTGCACCGGCTGGGGGATCGTGCGGGCCGAGGGATCGCGCATCTCGCACGTCGCCAATGGCGAGATCCCGACCGACCCCAAATTGGCATTGTCGCAACGCCTGGCGCTGGTCGACGCGCATATCATGCGCGTGCTCGAAGCCTATCGCCCCGATCGCGCGGCGGTCGAGGAAGTCTATGTCAACAAGAACCCGCAATCGACGCTCAAGCTGGCGCAGGCGCGCGGGGTGATCCTGGCCGCCTGCGGCCGGCAGGACATTCCGGTGCGCGAGCATGCCGCGCGGCTGGTCAAGAAGGCGGTGGTGGGAACCGGCGGAGCCGAGAAGGAACAGGTCCAGGCGATGCTCAAGGTGCTGTTGCCCAACGTGGAAATCGCCGGGGCCGACGCCGCCGATGCCTTGGCTGTGGCGATTGCCGATGCCCATCTGGGGGAGAGTTGAGCCGATGTATCTCAACGTATTCAGGAGCCGCAAGCGCGAAGGCTATGACGCGGATGCCTATGCGGAAGAGTCCGCACGAATGGTCGCCCTTGCGCAGCAGCAGCCGGGCTTCTTAGCCTACAAGAGCTACGCCGCCGAGGATGGCGAGAGCGTCACTATCTCCGAGTGGGAGGACGAGGCCTCGGCTCTCGCATGGCGCGGAATCGCCGAACACAAGGTGGCGCAAGCCCACGGGCGAAGCGCATATTATTCGGAATACACGATGTTTGTTTGCGTCGATCCTCGGGTCCATCGTTTCACGGCAAAGGACGGCGAGTGAGCATCCACTTCTACGGCATTCCCAATTGCGACACCGTCAAGCGGGCCCGCAAATGGCTCGAGGCGCGGGGCCTCGATTACAGCTTCCACGATTACAGGAAGGAAGGTGCCGATCCCGCCAGGCTCAAGGCATGGATTGCAGCTGCCGGATTGGACAAGGTGCTCAACAAGCGGGGCACCACATATCGCAAGCTCGGCGAAGCGGAGCGGGCGCAGGCCGACGATCCGGCCGCCGCGGAGGCGTTGATGGTGGCCAATCCTTCGCTGATCAAGCGCCCTGTGGTCGAACATGCGCGCGGCGTCCTGGTCGGGTTCGACGAAGGCGAATGGGCGGAAACGTTAGGCTAGTCTTCCGGTCGTTTTCCGCCTTCGAACGGGAGGGCGATTACTTAACGATGGTTTAACCATCCTCATCCATAGAGGGCAGGTATGCGAGGGGGACCTGCGTAATGGATGACCTGTTGGCCGATTTCGTGGCGGAATCGCGCGAGATGCTCGAAGCGCTCGCGGGAGAGATCGTCGCGTGGGAAGCAGAGCCAACCGACCGATCGCGCCTCGATGCCATCTTCCGCTTCTTTCACACGGTGAAGGGCAATTGCGGGTTCTTCGATTTCCCCCGGCTCGAAGCACTCAGCCATGCGGCGGAAGATGTCCTGTCCGACGTCCGCGCCGGACGCAGGCAGCCCGACGAGGCGTTGGTCAATGCGGTGCTTGCGGTCATCGACCGGATCGCGGCGATGATCGAAGCGATCGAGACCGGCGAGGAGTTTCCCGAAGGCGGAGACGAAGAGCTGATCGCGGCGCTTGAAGGTACCGGAGAGGTGCCCGGCTCCGTCCCGGCCATGCAGGTCAAGAACGAACCGGCCAATTCGGAGCGTTCGAGCGGCGGGCCGCGTTCGATCCGCCTGCCGGTCGAATTGCTCGACCGGATCATGAGCGGCGTCTCCGACATGGTGCTGGCCCGCAACGACCTGTTGCGCCGGATTCACGAAATGGGCGAGGAAACCGGGCTCGAAGCTCCGTTCAACCGCCTCTCGGCGATCCTCAACGATGTGCGCGACGCGATCACGCACACCCGCATGCAGCGGATCGAGAACCTGTTTGCCGCATTCCCGAGAATGGTCCGCGACCTTGCGGCCGATCTCGGCCGCCAGGTGATGGTCGAGATGGAATCGGGCGATGTCGAGCTCGACCGCGAAATGATCGAGCTGATCCGCGACCCGATGGTCCATGTCATTCGCAATGCGATCGATCACGGGATCGAGACTCCGGCCGAGCGGCTCGAGGCGGGCAAGCGCGAAATCGGCCTCCTGACCATTTCCGCGCGCCAGACCGGCAACGAGATCCTCGTCGGCATCATCGACGACGGACGCGGGGTGAACTCCGCTCGCCTCGTCGAAAAGGCCATCGCCGCCGGGATCATCACGGCGGAACAGGCCGAGGCGATGACCCCGCGCGAGCGCAACCAGCTGATGTGCGAACCGGGAATCTCGACCGCGGGTGAAGTGACCGCGGTCTCCGGCCGCGGCGTCGGCATGGATGTGGTGCGCGCCAATCTCGAAAAGATCGGCGGTTCGATCATAATCGATTCGACGCCCGGCGCCGGCACGCGGATCATGCTCAAGGTTCCGCTCACGCTCAGTATCGTTCCCTCGATTACGGTCGCGGTGGGCGAACAGAAATTCGCGCTGCCGCGCTCCTATGTCGAGGAAATCGTGCGCGGAGGAACCGAGGAGGCCGACATGGCCCGGGTCGGCGGACAAATGCTGGTCACCATCCGCGACAAGCGGGTGCCTTGCGTTGCCTTGGGCGACGTCCTGCGGATCGCCGAGGAAGACCGGGGATCGGCGAACACACTGGTCGTGATGCGGCTGGTCGGAGGCGACCGCTTCGCGGTGGCCGTCGACCGGATTCACGATCACGAGGAGCTGGTGGTCAAGCCGATCGCCCCGGCGCTGATGAAAACCGGCTTTTATGTCGGCACGACCCAGCTCGACGACGGCAGCCCCGTGCTGATGCTCGATGTCGCCGGGATCGCCCGCGAGGCCGGCCTGATCCGCGAGGTCGAGCGGGTGGCCAATTCAGAGGTCGAGCAGGCGACGCGGCGGAAGATCGACCTCGGCCTGCCGGCGCTGCTGTTTGTCGGCTTTGACGGCCAGCGCCGTGTCATCCCGATGAGCACGGTCGACCGGGTGGAAAAGGCCAAGGCCAGCGCCGTGCGGATCAGCGGCGGCGAGGCGCAGGTGGTGCTCGAGGAGCGGATCCTGCCGCTGGTCGGGCTGTTCGGACAGGACCTGCCCGAAGAGCGGATCGAATTCTTCCGCCTGTCGGACGGACATTGCGAGATTGCCTATGCCTTCCGCGAGATGATCGACATTTCGCGGATCGAGGGCGAATTGGCCGAGGCCCGCTCGGGCGAAGCGATTGCCGGGATCGCGCTGATCGAGGGCGAGCCGGTCGAAGTGCTCGATTGCCACAAGCTGTTCGCGCTTTACGGGGTTGCACCGCGCAGCAAGGACCAGCCGGTCTGCCGGATTCCGTCGGGCGATCGCTGGTTCCAGGATTTCCTCAAGCCGATGGTCGAGGCCGCCGGCTATCGTGTCGTCAGCGAAGCGGACACGGCAGCCAAGGCCGATGTCGAAATCGCCGCCGCCGAGGCCAGCGCCAAGCCGGGCGGCAACGCCATCCGGATTCGCTCGACCGAGGAGGCGACCCCCGACACCGAGGGGTCGATCTACCGGTACGATCGCGATGCGTTGGTCGCTGCCCTCAGGGATGCAACGAAAGGGAAGGCGGCATGAACGATCTTTACCTGATAGTCGGCCTGTGCGGCGAAAAGGTCGCGTTCCGGGCGGCCGAAGTCCAGTCGGTGATCGAACTCGACAGGGTTACGCCCGCGCCCCGCGCGCCGGACTTCATCGCCGGCCTCACCGCCTTGCGCAGCCGCGCGCTGACAGTCGTCGATTGTACGAAATCGCTCGAACTGGGGCAGGGCGAGCGCGAACTCGAAGGCTGCCAGGCGGCGGTGGTCGAGCATCAGGGGCATATTTATGCGCTCGCGCTCGACGCGGTCGATGACGTGGTCGAAGCCCAGGCTTCACCCGAACCAGTTCCCGCGAAGCTTGCCGGTGGCTGGCATCGCGTCGCGCAGGGAATGGTCGAAACCGAACTTGGTCCGATGCTGGTGGTCGATCTGGCCGCGCTGATTGCCGGGCCGGAACAGAAGAAGGCAGCTTAATCGAATGTCCACCTGCCGGTCGTATTTGAGGATGAACAGAAAAGGGTCTTTGCGATGAAAACCTGTTTGATTGTTGATGACTCGCGGGTGATCCGCAAGGTCTCGCGCCACATGGTCGAATCCCTCGGATTCGGCGTCGAGGAAGCCGGCGACGGCCAGGAAGCGCTCGAGCAGTGCGACCGGTCCATGCCGGACGTCATCCTGCTCGACTGGAACATGCCGGTGATGAGCGGGATCGAATTCATTTCGCTGCTGCGCCAGCGGCCCGGCGGCGGTGCGCCCAAGGTCGTGTTCTGCACTACCGAAAACGACGTTGCGCATATTCGCGAGGCGATCGACGCCGGGGCCGACGAATATGTGATGAAGCCGTTCGATCACGAGACCCTGCAGATCAAGCTCCAGCTTGTCGGCGTCGCCTGAGGCGAGGCTGCCAGGATGGGCATTGCCTCTCCCATAGGTTTGCCGGGGGCACGGCATCGCCAGCCGATTGGCGAGCCGATCCGGCTGATGGTGGTTGACGATTCGGTCACCGCCAGGACGGTCTTTTCGCGGATCATCGCCCGCGAAGAGGACCTCGAACTCGTGGTCGAGGCGGCCACTGCCGAAGAGGCGCTGGAAATCCTGACTGTCGCGGATGTCGACGTGATCCTGCTCGATCTCGAAATGCCGGGAATGGGCGGGCTCGAAGCCATGCCGCAACTGATCGAGGCTGCGCCGGAAGCGCAGATCCTGGTCGTATCGAGCCTGACCGTGGAAGGCGCGGAGCCGACCCTGACGGCGCTGTCGCTCGGCGCCGCTGACACGCTGGCCAAGCCGCGCCCGGGAACTTTCGACCAGGAATATCGCGATCGCCTGCTGGCGAAGATCCGCGCCCTGGGCGGGGCCGAACCGGCGATCGCCTCGCCGGCCGCCGCCGCGCTCCAGCGCAAGGCCCCCGACGTCCGGCCCGCTTCGGAAAAGCAGCCGAGGATTCTGGCAATCGGAGCCTCGACCGGCGGCATTCACGCGCTTGGCCTGTTTTTCCGCGCCTTGCCGGTGCGGCTGGATATGCCGATCCTCGTGACCCAGCACCTGCCCGCGTCCTTCATGGATGCATTTGCCCGCCAGCTGCAGCAGGCATCGGGTCGCCCGGCGACGCTGGCGGTCGAGGGGCTGACCCTGCAGGCCGACCATATCTATGTCGCACCTGGCACCGCCCATATGACCGTGGTCGAAGGCGGCGGGCGCTACAAGATCAGGCTCGACAAGGTCCCGGCGACGAGCGGCTGCATGCCTTCGGTCGATCCGATGTTCGCATCGCTGGCACAGGCGGCCGGGCCCCATGCCTTGGGCGTCATCCTGTCGGGGATGGGTCGCGATGGAACCCTCGGCGCTGGCGAAATCGTCGCTGCCGGCGGATCGATCTTCGTGCAGGACGAGGCAAGCTGTGCGGTCTGGGGAATGCCCGGATCGGCCGCCATGGCCGGGCTTGCTTCCTGTATCCTCCCGCCCGACCGGATCGCCGAACGGGTCGCCAAGACAGCAAAGGTAACAGCGTGATGGAAGGTGACGAATTCGCCATCAGCGTGATTGCCGACCTGCTGGAGGAGCGCACCGGCCAGAAGCTGACCAGCAACCGCCGCTGGCGCATCGGCACTGCCCTGGCCGGGCTGTTTCGCCAGCACGACATTACATCAATCGAGCAGCTCGTCGTCCAGCTTACCCAGCCGGGCCAGGCCGCCCTTGCGCAGGAGGTAATCGAGGCCTTGCTAAACAACGAAACATATTTCTTCCGCGATCGCGCGATGTTCGATCATCTGAGCCTGCGCATCCTGCCCCAACTGTACGACCTCAGATCGGATAGCAGAAAGATCTCGATCTGGTCGGTCGGCTGTTCGACCGGGCAGGAAGTACTTTCGCTCGCCATGCTGTTCGCCGAAAGCAGGGCGCGCTGGAAGGATTGGTCGATCGACATCCTGGGAACCGACATTTCGAGTTCCGTCATCGATAAGGCGCGGATGGGGCGCTATTCGCATTTCGAAGTGCAACGCGGCCTCGGCGTCGCCCAGATGCTGACCTTCTTCGAGGAAACGGCGCAGGGCTGGCAAACCAGCGACGAACTGCTTCGCATGGTTCGCTACGAGCGCCACAACCTGCTTGATTCGCCACCCAATCCGGGGCGCTTCGACATCATCTTGTGCCGCAACGTGCTGCTCTATTTCGACGGCGAGACCCGCCAGAAGGCGTTCGACCAGCTGGCCAAGGGCATGGGTCCCGACTCATTCCTGATGCTCGGCGCAGGCGAGACGGTTGTCGGCCATACGGCCAGCTTCGCTCCCTGCGCGGAGAATAACGGCTTTTACCGCGCCAACGGGAAGGGCGGCGGCGAACGCGGCCTGCAGCCGGGTGCGCTGGCGGTCTGAGCCGGGTTCCGGTGCCGCGCCGAAAGCGGCGCATTACGGTAAACGTATCGTTTACGCTTACTTAAGCCAATTGGCCTAGAGCTTGTCCGATACGGCGAAATCCGCCGACGGAAGGGGAGGCACAAGGGGTCGTGTTCAAGGGGCTGCTCACCGAGCAAGTCAGGTCGAAGATCATGGTGGTTGCACCGATGGTGGTGCTGACCCTGATTTTCGCCGGACTGATGGCGCTGGTGCTTTCGAGCGCCGGACCTGCCTCGGGCCTGACCCGCAGCACGCTTGTCTGGGGCATTGCCGTCTATCTCCTTGTCGCCGGCCTGCTTGTCCATTTCGGATTGTCCAACCTCGGCAAGCTCGAAAGCCTGGGCCTGACCGACAGCCTCAGCGGCGTTCCCAATCGCCGGGCCTTGCACCAGGATGCGACACGCACCGCACAGGGCCAGGAGATGGCCCTGGCGCTGATCGATCTCGACGGCTTCAAGATCGTCAACGACCATTACGGCCACTTCGTCGGCGATCGGGTGATCAAGGAATGCGCCACGATCCTCAAGGAAGTGTGCGGCAAGGACGCCTGTTCGTACCGCCTCGGCGGCGATGAATTCGCGATCCTGGTGGTCGGACCGATTGCCGGCAACATCCTCGAAGGCATTTGCCGCAAACTCCTGACCCGCTTCTCCAAGCCGCTCCAGGTCGACGACCGTTCGATCACGCTCGGGGCGAGCGTCGGCCTGTCGCGCAGCGACGGGCGCGACGGGCTGACTTCTTCCGAACTGCTGCGCCGCAGCGACGTGGCGATGTATGTCTCCAAGACCAGCGGCAAGATGCGCTGCACCTGGTTCAGCGAGGAATTCGACAGCAAGCGCGAAGCCGCCAAGCAGATCGAAATCGATCTGCGCAAGGGCCTGGACAACGATGAATTGCGGCTGCTCTACCAGCCGCTGGTCGACGCCAAGAGCGGCAAGATCGTCGCGGTGGAAGCGCTGTTGCGCTGGCAGCGTGCCGACGGCGTCCCGATCGGGCCCGACGTATTCATCCCGATTGCCGAGGAATCCGGCCTGATCGACCCGATCGGCCTGTGGGTCCTGCGCAAGGGCTGCAAGGACGCCGAGGCGTGGGAGGATATCAAGCTGTCGATCAATGTTTCGGCGGCACAATTGCGCAATCCGGAATTCCCGGTCCAGCTCGGCCAGATCCTCGAGGAAAGCGGCTTTCCTCCGGCGCGGCTCGAGCTCGAAGTGACCGAGACCTATTTGGTGCTCGATCCGGTCGTCGCCGGGCGCAGCATGGAGATGATCAAGCAGTTCGGGGTCGGCGTCGTGCTCGACGATTTCGGCACCGGCTATGCCTCGATCGGCTTCCTCAGGAAGTTCCGGTTCGAAAAGCTCAAGATCGACCGCTCGCTGATCGTCGATGCGGCAATCGACGACGGCTCGCACGCGATGATGGTGTCGAGCATCGCCGTCGCCCGGGCGATGGACATGGATGTCACGGCCGAGGGCGTCGAAACCGAGGCCCAGGCCGACCTGGTGCGGATCGCAGGCTGCGACCAGATCCAGGGCTGGCTCTTTTTCAAACCGATAACGGCCGACGAAGTGACCGAACAGCTCGCTCTTGGCCAGAATGACGAAGGGGGAGAGGTCACGGCGCTGCGCGCCTGACCCGAAGTATTGAAGGGATCCTAAACAGGATATCAGGGTGAAAGAAATGTCTGACAACAAGAACAGGTTCGACTGGTTCGTAAGAGGCCCGATCGCCCAGAAGATGCAAAGGCTCTGGGGCATTTCGGCCATCGTGACGGTATCGGTCACCGGGCTGACAATTGCCGGCTTCCTTTACAGTGCGAACCAGGCGTCTTCCGGAAACGGCGCAGCGGCGGTTCCGGGTTGGCTGGTGGCGTTCGTGATCTTGCTCGGCGCCGTCGGCATTGCCAACGCGGTACTGGCTCTGCGCCTCGTCCGCAGCGAGATCGTCAAGCCGGTCGAAGGGCTCACGCATGCGCTGGGCGAACTGGCCAACGGCAATCGCGAGGTTGAAGTGCCCGAACTCGATCGCGACGACGAATTCGGCGAGATCGCCCGCGGCCTTGAAGTGGTGAAGAAGGCCGCGCGAAAATTCGACCGCATTCGCGGCGAATCCGACGAAGAGCACCAGCGCCAGAGCGAACGCCTGCGCGAGCTCGCCGACAAGTTCGAGAAGACGATCGGCGAAGTCGTGGGCGGGGTCGCCTCCGCATCCAGCCAGTTGCAGATCACTGCCAGCACCATGGCCTCGGCTGCCGAGCAGTCCTCGCTGCAGACTTCGGAAGTCTCTTCCAGCCTTGGCGAGGCGTCGGCCGGCGTGACCGCTGCGGCTGCCGCCAGTGACGAATTCGCGATGTCGATCGGGGAGATCAGCCGCCAGGCCTCGACCTCGGCCGAACTGGCCCGCAAGGCGAGCGATGCCGCATCCGGTGCCGACAAGACAATTTCCGAATTGTCGGATTCGGCGCTGCAGGTTGGCAAGATTGTCGAAATGATCTCGAATATTGCCCAGCGCACCAACCTCCTCGCGCTCAACGCTTCGATCGAAGCGGCGCGCGGCGGCGAAGCGGGCCGCGGCTTTGCCGTGGTGGCGTCGGAAGTGAAGGAGCTTGCGACCCAGACCGGCAAGGCGACCGAGGAAGTGTCCGCCCAGATCCGTGCGATCCAGGATACGACCACCGCCAGCGTCGAAGCGCTGCGTTCGATCGCCCAGCAGATCGAGCAGCTCGAATCGACCGCGGTCTCGATTGCCGCGGCGGTCGACCAGCAATCGGTGGCGGGCCAGGACCTGGCGCGCAGCATCGATCGTGCGGCGCGCAGCACCGAGGAAGTGTCCTCGAACATTTCGCAGGTGCGCGAGACCTCGCTTTCGACCGGCGCGGCGGCAACCCAGGTGTTGACCAGCTCGACCGAGCTCGAACAGCAGGCGGCGATACTCAAGACTCAGGTCCAGGAGTTCCTCTCCCACGTGCGCGCGGCCTAGGCCGGCCACAGACTCCCGGTATCTGAAGGGGCCGGGGCGCAACGCGCCTCGGCCTTCCTTCTGTCAGCTGCGGGGTGTCGCGGTGACGATGTAATTGAGCGCCAGGTCGTCCGAGAGATGCAGGCCCTGCATCGGAGAAAAGGCAATTCCCCGCGGCGTCCCCATTCTGAGGCCGGCCTTCGCCATCAGCTCATCCAGTTCGCCCGGCGTGACGAAATCCTCCCAGTCATGGGTACCCTTGGGGATCGCGCCGCTCGCTTCGGCAAGGCCGACCAGCAGCAGGCGCGATTGCGGCGTGCGATTGGGGGTCGAGAGCACCAGCACTCCGCCCGGGTCGAGGTGCTCCGCCAGGCCGTCGAGGAACGCCTGCTTGTCGGCGACGTGTTCGATCACTTCCATCGAGGTGACGAGATCGAATTGCCCCAGGCCGAGCTTGCCGAGCTCGCCCTGGCGATAATCGATCGCCAGGCCGCAGCCTTCGGCATGGGCCTTTGCCGCAGCGATATTCTCCGCCGCCGCATCGACCCCGGTAACCTCCGCCCCCAGCCGCGCCAGCGGCTCGCACAGCAGGCCTGCCCCGCAGCCGACATCGAGCGCGCGCCTGCCCTGGAGCGGCCTTGTATCCCGCGGATCGCAGCCCCAATGCGCGTCGATCGCATCGCGCAGGAACCGGAGCCGCACGGGATTGAGCTTGTGGAGCATGGCGGAAGAACCCTTGGGGTCCCACCAGTCGGCGGCCTGCTTGCCGAAATGCTCGGCCTCTTCGGGCCTTATCGTCTCACGGGATGTTGCATTGCTCACCCCCTATCCCTAACAGCGCGCCAGACCTGATTCCAGCTTGCAGGAGTGAAAAGCGGCGTGGCCCGGATCGTGATGAAATTCGGCGGCACTTCGATGGCCGGCACGGAGCGCATCCGCCGGGTCGCCAATATCGTGCGCCGCCAGCAGGCGGCGGGCCACGAAGTCGCGGTCGTCGTTTCCGCGATGGCGGGCGAGACCGACCGGCTGGTCAATTTCTGCCGCGAGGCCAACCCGCTCTACGATCCGGCCGAATACGACGTGGTCGTTTCGTCCGGCGAACAGGTCACAGCGGGCCTGCTGGCGCTCACCCTGCAATCGATCGGTTGCACGGCCCGCAGCTGGCTCGGCTGGCAATTGCCGATGCGGACCGACAACGCCCATGCCAAGGCGCGCATCGAAGGGATGGACGCCGACACGCTGCTGGCCGCCATGGCCGGCGGGGAAATCGCGGTGATTCCGGGGTTCCAGGGCATCGGCTCGGACGGACGGATCTCGACCCTGGGCCGCGGCGGATCGGACACCTCGGCGGTCGCCGTTGCGGCTGCGCTCAAGGCCGATCGCTGCGATATCTATACCGATGTCGACGGGGTCTACACCACCGATCCCAGGATCGTGGCGAAGGCGAGGAAGCTCAGCCACGTCACCTATGAGGAAATGCTCGAACTGGCTTCGGTCGGCTCGAAGGTTCTGCAAACCCGCTCGGTCAGCCTCGCCATGAAGGAAGGTGTCCGGGTGCAGGTGCTGTCATCCTTCATCGACGACGATGCCCCGCCGGCGGACGCCCTGCCGGGGACGATGATCGTCGGCGACGAGGAACTGGCCAAAATTCAAAAGGATCTCGATATGGAAGGCCAATTGATCACCGGCATCGCCGCCGACAAGAACGAGGCCAAGGTCATCCTCACCCGCGTGCCCGACAAGCCGGGTGCGGTGAGCCACATCTTCGCGCCGCTCGCCGCGGCCAATATCAATGTCGACATGATCATCCAGAATGTCGGCCGCGAAAAGGGCGAGACCGACGTCACTTTCACGGTTCCTGCGGCCGACCTTGCGCGTACCCAGGCGCTGCTCGAGAACGAGAAGGAAAATATCGGCTTCAACCGGATCATCGCGGACAGCAAGGTCGCCAAGGTCAGCGTCGTCGGCGTCGGCATGCGCAGCCATGCCGGGGTCGCCGCGACGATGTTCAAGGCGCTCGCCGATCGCGGGATCAATATCCAGGCGATCTCGACCAGCGAGATCAAGGTCTCGGTGCTGATCGACGAGGACGAGACCGAACTCGCGGTGCGCGTGCTCCACACCGCCTACGGCCTCGACGCGAGTGACGAAGCGGCCTGATCAACCCTTACGGCGGTCGCGACGGGCTGGAACATGCGCCGGTAATCGCCGGGATTGAGCCCGGTCGTGCGTTTGAACAGCCGGCGGAAGAAGGCGGCATTGTCATAACCGACCTCGGCCGCGATTTCGTCGATCGGAGTGTCGCCGCTTTCGAGCAGGCGCTTGGCCTCCTCGATCCGCAGGTTCTGGACATATTCGATCAGGCTTGAACCGGTCGCGGCCTTGAAGCGGCGCTTTGCGGTGCGTTGGGGCAGGCCGGCGGCCTCGACCGCCGCGGTTACCGCGCCCGCGACGCGGAAATTCCCGGCCAGCCATTCTTCCATGCGCCGCACCGCGGCATCGGCATGGGGTTGGCGGCGGACCAGGCTGGCATAGGGCAGCTGGCCTTCGCCATGCCATTTGAGGAGGTAAACCTTGGCGATCCGAAGCGCCTCGCCCGGGCTGCAATGGCGCGAGATGATGTGGATCGCGAGATCGTGCCACGAGGTCGTGCCGCCGGCCGTGACCAGCCGGCCCGATGGGTCGGCGATGACCAGGTTCGGCTCCGGACGGAAGCGGACCTGCGGGAACTCCGTTCGAAACAGGTCGATATAGCCCCAATGCGAGGTTGCCTCGCGCCCGTCGAGCAACCCGCTTGCAGCCAGCAGGACCGACCCCGAACAGGCCGAATAGACATGGGCGCCCCGGCGGTAGCATTCGCGGATCCATGATTTCGCCGCCTCGTGGCGATCGCGCATGGCGTCATCCCTTGCCAGCCAGATTTCGGGCACGATGACGATGTCGCAGTCCGGGCAGTCGGCCAGTGCGAAATCGGGGCTGACCGGAATCCCGTTGCCGCAGCGGAAGGGTTCGGTCGAGAGCGAGACGATGCGCGGCTCGATCATCCGCCCGGGGGCGGGCGCGCCGACCAGCTCCTGCCAGAGATTGCCGGTCGCCCCCAGGACATCGACCATGCCGTAGAGCGCCGAGCCCGCGGTTTCGGGGAGGGCGAGGATTCCCGCCAAAAGCGGACGGCCCTGCTCCTGCTGCATATCCACCTGCCTGCACATTATGGCACAAATGGATCGTTATCGGCAAAATTCGACCTGATCAAGCGGTAGGATCCAACCTATCCGGTCTCCATCGACGGAATGTCCCGTCGCTCGAACAGAACGGAGCAATGCCATGAATGTCCAGACTGCAATCAAGCCCAAGACCATGAACGGCCTCGACATGGAGGCCGCCAGCCAGACGGTTGCCGCGATCCAGGCAGAACCATCGCTCGCCCGGTTCCAGTTCCGCGCCCGCAACACCTGGATCGACGGCGGGGAAAACCGCTCGACGATCCGCGACTTTTTCGGCGCGGGCCGGGAAGACGACAGCCGCACCCAGGACTTCGTCTTCACCAATGGCGAGCCGCCGGTGCTGCTCGGCAACAACGAAGGCGCGAACCCGGTCGAGTTCCTGCTGCATGCGCTGGCCGGCTGCGTCACCACGACGATGGTGCTGCACGCCGCGATGCGCGGGATTACCCTGACCTCGCTCTCGACCGAGCTCGAAGGCGATCTCGACGTCCAGGGCCTGCTCGCGATGGGCGACGGGGTGTTCCCGGGCTATGAAGCGATCCGCATCCGCATGCATGTCACCGCCGACTGCAGCGACGAGGAACTGGCCGATTTGCTCGCCGTCACCCAGGCGCATTCGCCGGTCTGCAACAGCGTTTGCCGGCCGGTGCCGGTGACGATCGAGCTGGCCTGAAACGAAACTCCCCGCGCCGGAGGGGGCGGCGCGGGGAGTTCGTAGCCGGGCGGGGCCCGGGCAGGGTTCCGCTAACCTCAGGCGAGGTCGAAGCGGTCGGCGTTCATCACCTTGGTCCAGGCGGCGACGAAATCCTTGACGAACTTTGCCTCATTGCCGGCCTGGGCATAGACTTCGGCGACCGCGCGCAGCTGCGAGTTCGAACCGAAGATGAGGTCGGCGCGGGTTGCCGTCCATTTCTTCGCTCCGGTCCTGCGGTCGGTGCCGACGAATTCCTCCTCGTCGCTGTCCGCTGCCGACCACTTGGTCGCCATGTCGAGCAGGTTGACGAAGAAGTCGTTGGTCAGCTGGCCCTTGCGGTCAGTGAACACGCCGTGCTCGCTGTTCCCGCTATTGGCACCGAGCACCCGCAAACCGCCGACCAGCACGGTCATTTCCGGCACGGTCAGGCCGAGCAGGTCGGCCCGGTCGACCAGCAGGTCCTCGGTCGCGACGCTAAGCTTGCCCGAACGGTAGTTGCGGAACCCGTCGGCGCGCGGCTCGAGATAGGCAAAACTGTCGGCATCGGTCAGCTCGTCGGTGGTGTCGCCGCGGCCGCCGGTGAACGGCGCGGCCACATTGTGCCCGGCATCCCTGGCCGCCTTCTCGACCGCTGCGGTGCCGGCGAGCACGATCGCATCGGCCATCGACAGATTCCCGCGCAGTTCGTCGATCTTGGCCAGCACCTTGGCCAGTTCGGTCGGGTCGTTGGCGGCCCAGTCCTTCTGCGGGGCAAGGCGGACCCGGGCGCCATTGGCACCGCCGCGATGGTCGGTCCGGCGATAGGTCGAAGCCGAAGCCCAGGCGGCCTTGACCAGCTCGCTGACGGAGAGCCCGCTGGCAAGGATCGCCGATTTGAAGGCCGCAACATCGCCATCCGACGGCATGGTGCCGGCCGGGACCGGATCCTGCCAGATCAGGTCTTCGGCCGGAACTTCGGGACCGAGATAACGGCTCTTGGGGCCCATGTCGCGGTGGGTCAGCTTGAACCAGGCGCGGGCAAAGGCATCCTTGAAGGCTTCGTGGTCGTTCATGAAGCGCTCGGAAATCTTGCGATATTCCGGGTCCAGCTTGAGCGCCATATCGGCCGTCGTCATGATCGTCGGAACCTTGACGTTGGGGTCGCCCGCGGATGGCGCCATGTCTTCGGGATCGGGATCGATCGGGGTCCACTGGTAGGCGCCAGCGGGTGACTTGGTCAGTTCGTAATCGTATTTGAACAGCAGCCGGAAGTAGTTCTCCGACCACCTGTCGGGCGTGTTGGTCCACGGGCCTTCGATGCCGGAAGTAATGGCATCGTCGAGCACGCCGGTACCGCCCGGATTGGCCCAGCCGAAACCCTGCGCCTCGATCGGGGCGCCTTCGGGGCTGGGTCCGAGCAGCGCGGCATCGCCATTGCCGTGGCACTTGCCGAATGTGTGTCCGCCGGCGGTGAGCGCGACGGTTTCCTCGTCGTTCATCGCCATCCGTTCGAAGGTCATGCGCATGTCGCGCGCCATGCCTTCCATGTCGTGCGGGTTGCCGCCCGGCCCTTCGGGATTGACGTAGATCAGGCCCATCTGGATCGCGGCGAGCGGGTCTTCCATGTCCCAGCCCTTGTCGGGCTGGTTGCGGGTTTCGGCTCCCGTATTCACCCACTCGTCCTCGGTGCCCCAATAGACCTTCTCGGGATAATAGACATCCTCACGGCCGCCACCGAAGCCGAAGGTCGGGCCGCCCATCGATTCGATCGCGACATTGCCGGCGAGCACGAACAAATCAGCCCAGCTCAGCGCATCGCCATATTTCTGTTTGATCGGCCAGAGCAGGCGGCGAGCCTTGTCGAGATTGCCATTGTCGGGCCAGGAATTGAGCGGGGCGAAGCGCTGCTGCCCTTCGCCGGCGCCGCCACGCCCGTCGGACACGCGATAGGTGCCGGCCGCGTGCCACGCCATGCGGATGAAGAGCCCGCCGTAATGGCCGTAATCGGCCGGCCACCAATCCTGGCTGTCGGTCATCAGCGCGGTGAGATCGGCCTTGAGCGCCTTGTAGTCGATGCCCTTGAACGCTTCGGCATAGTCGAAATCCGGGTCCATCGGACTCGGGGAGAGTCCGCGATCGCTCATCAGGCTGAGCGGCAGCTTGTTCGGCCACCAATCCTCGTTGGTGCGGCCCAGCAGCGAACGCGTCTCGCCGCTTGCGTGGTTGAACGGGCACTTCCCGCTCATGTCTCCAGTTTTCATGTCCATCGAATGTCTCCTCTCGGGCGCGAATCGCCGCATTCCTGAATCCGTAAAGCTTACATAGCCAGCGGCCATGATCGACCAAAACAATTAAAACCTCTAAGGTTCATCGCGTTTTTCGATTAGTGACGCGGTTGACTCGCGGGCCGGTCTGGCCCGGCTTGATGGCAAGCGCGAGACATTGCGGAAGCGCGCTTGCGTCGCCGGACCGGGGCGGTACGGCACCCTTCCTGCCGTGGCTTTGCGCACTTGCCCGCCGCCTCTGTGCGGCCTAAGCGGCTTTGCATGAACGACTTTCCCAGGACGACCGCGCTGATGCGGCGCGGCATCGAATTTCTCGGCAGCGATTACGCGATCCTTTGCGGGGCGATGAGCTGGGTCTCCGAGCGCAACCTCGTCGCCGCGATCAGCAATGGCGGGGGGTTCGGGGTGATCGCCTGCGGGGCGATGACGCCCGAGCTGCTCGATGCGGAAATCGCCGGGACGAAGGCGCTGACCCGCAAACCGTTCGGCGTGAACCTCATCACCATGCATCCACAGCTGTTCGAGCTGATCGAGGTCTGCGCCAGGCACAAGGTCGGCCACGTCGTGCTCGCCGGCGGGATCCCGCCCAAGGGCAGCGTCGAGGCGATCAAGGCATTCGGGGCGAAAGTACTGGTGTTTGCTCCGACGCTCGCCCTGGCCAGGAAGCTGCTGCGCCAAAGAGACGGGGCCGGCGCCGACGCGCTGGTGATCGAAGGCATGGAAGCCGGCGGCCATATCGGCCCGGTCGCAACCAGCGTGCTGGCGCAGGAATTCCTGCCCGAACTTTCGGCCGATCACCTGGTGTTCGTCGCCGGGGGGATCGGCAATGGCGAGATGATCGCGGCCTATCTCGAAATGGGCGCGGTCGGGGTCCAGCTCGGCACGCGCTTCGCCTGCGCCACCGAATCGATTGCCCATCCCAATTTCAAGCAGGCCTTCTTCCGCGCCAATGCCCGCGACGCGGTGGCCAGCGTCCAGCTCGACCCGCGCCTGCCGGTGATCCCGGTGCGCGCGCTCAAGAACAAGGGCACCGCCGAATTCGACGCCAAGCAGCGTGAGGTCGCCCTGCTGCTCGACCAGGGCAGCGTCGACATGGGCGAGGCGCAGCTGCGGATCGAGCATTTCTGGGCCGGCGCCCTGCGCCGCGCAGTGATCGACGGCGATGTCGAGAGCGGCTCGCTGATGGCGGGCCAATCGGTCGGCATGGTCAAGGAAGAGGAACCGGCGGCCGAGATTATCCGCAAACTCATGGCCGAGAGCGAAGCGGCCTTGGGGCGGCGATAGGCAAAGTCACCAAAGCGCAGGCTTGGCCACCATCAGCCAGAATGTGGCCAGGAGGCCGAGGAACGCCGGCCAGCCAAGCGTAAACCACCAGCGCATGGCCTTCAGGTATTCGGGTCCAAGCATTTCTCCACGGTCTCGCGAGGCCTCGGCAAGCCGTGTCGCCTTGATCTGCAGCCATACCACCGGTGCCCAGCAGGCGAAGGCAAGCAGGTAGAGCGCAAAGGCCGCGACCAGCCACGGCGCGCTTAGCGAATAGCCAGCCAAATGGACGAGCCACAGCCCCGATAGGGGCTGGATCACACCACTTGTGCCGGTGAAGATCCAGTCGGCGCGCACCACCATGCGGCCGACACTGGCGATTGTTGTTGGATCGCGTGTAAGGTGAGCATTCCAGAAATACCATGCCGTTCCGGCACCGAAGCCGAACAGGACTGTGCTGCTGAGGATATGGAGCGTCTTGGCAAGCAGGAATAAGTCCATCATCGCTTGTTCCCGATTGCGCCGTGAACGGCAATGAGAAGCAGGATCGGAAAGTTCTTGAGCAGTGGACCAAAGGGGTCGAGCCAGAGCATTGGGAGAGCGTAGCCGATTACCAGTGTGTAGCCCATCACGACCAATAACTGGACAGCTGTGCTCACGCGCGCGTTCCGGTCGAGCAACACCAATGCGGCCACCGCAATATCGAGCACGCTTCCGAAGACGCGCAACGGGTCCGCCCAGCCTTCCGACAAACCAAGACCAGCGGTTACTGCCCGGGCAGTTGCATCACCGTTGAACAGACCGAGCCAAGCGGAAGCCAGCCAGAGCACGACCAGAACGGCCCTGATGGCTGGCGCAAGGAAATACAGCCGGGCGTGCCAGCGGTCTTGCACCTGCGCGGGCCGCGCCAGAAGTGCGTCGCCCAATCGACGCGGCACGAAGCCAATGGCCGCCGCATAGGCGGCGCTATCGCCCGCATTATTCGCCACCATCTGGGAAAGGCTGTTGGTCGAGACTGGACCGTCACCCAGGACATCGCCCATCCTTGCGAGTAGGCGCATCAGGGGCATGGGGATCGAGGTGAACCGCGCCCGGCCAAATCCCAACCATGTGCGATAGCGCGCAAGGATCTCGCGCAGGCTAAGTGTCTCGGGCCCGACCGGTTCGAGTGACCGGTTGAAGAACCGGTTGTTCCCGCAAATCGTACTCACGCTTTTCGCAAGGTCGCGCGCATGGAGCGGGGTGAATTCGAATTCGCCCTGGCCGGGAAGCGGGACGGTTAGCGGAAGCGCCGCCAGACCGCGCAGCAGCGAAGTGCCGCCATAGCTTCCGTCGCCATAGACGAGCGAAGGGCGCAAGATTGTCCAGGCAAGACCTGATTTGCGAAGGACCTGTTCACCGGCAATTTTGGAAACCGAATAATCGGTCGCGACGTCGGGACGGGCGCTGATCGCCGAGATGAGAACGACGTGCTTTACACCAACCTGCGACGCGGCCGCATAAAGTGCGCGCGGCATGGTGACATGGATCGCGTCCAATTGCGCACCGCGTAGCAGGCCAGCCGAATTGACGATACAATCGATCTCCTTGAGCCGTTCGATCCACGCAATCTGATCGGTGGCGCCGGTCAAGTCGAGTTGGAGAAAATCGGCCTCGGGAAAAGCCTCGGCCAGTTCGGCCTTGCCGCGAACGATGGCGACCACCTGGTGCCCCACAGAGAGCAGCTCGGCCAGGATGTGGCGGCCGATGAATCCGCCCGCCCCGAGCAACATGATACGCATCGAATTCCCCCTTTGGGGGCAAAGTTAACGCGGGACGTCTGGTCCGTCAGCAGGAATGTCCCACCCCTGTCCAAACCTGCCTAACCCAGCAGCGTAATCGCCCGCAGGGCGAGCGTAACCGCCAGCACGGCAAGGCTGGCGAGCAACGACAGGCCGGCCCTCCTGCCGGCCGTCCAGCCCCCGTTGGCGAACACTACCGCCGCCTTGAACGCCATGTTGACCGCGACCGTTCCGCCCAGCGCCAGAGCGGCGATGGCGACCGACACCGCCTCGCGCGGCAGGGTCGAATAGGCGACCAGTGCCGCATCGACGTCGAAGCTTCCGGCAAGGAACAGCGAAAGCGCGGCACCCTCCGATCCGTATTGGGCCTGCGCCCAATGCACCAGCAGCGAAGCAGCCGCCACTGCGAGCAGGAAGCCGAAAGCGGGCAGGAGTTCGAACGGCTTGGCTGTCAGCGGCGCATCGGACCCGGTCGATGCCCGTTCCGCCCGCCAGTTGAGCCCGGCCACCGCAAAGGCTGTGATGGCCGCGGGACCCAGCAACCACAGCAGCGGGATCGCGACGACCGGCGCAAGCACTGCGGCAAGGACGATCACACGCACATACATCACCGCGCTCGCCATCGCGATCCCGGTCGCGAAGGGACTATCTGTGCGCTCCTTCAGCCGGGCGGCGAAGGCGGCGGTCACCGCGGTCGAGGAATAGGCCCCGCCGATCAATGCCGTGGCGATCGTCCCGCGCTGCTGGCCGATCACCCGGTTGGCGATATAGCCGATCACCGAAAACCCGGTGACCAGCAGGACAACCAGCCACAGCTTGAACGGGTTCCACGCTTCGTAGGGGCCGAACCCCTCGTCGGGCAGGAACGGCAGCACCGCGATCGCAATCACCGCGTACCGCGCGATCGCGCGGACTTCCTCCTCGGTAAGCGATCGCAGGATGCCGTGGATCGGCTGGCGCAGGGCGAGAATCGCGGTTGTCACCGCCGCGCCCGCAAGCGCGAGTTCGGCGAAGCCGGCCCCGGCCAGCAGGCCGAGGCCGAGCGTGACGAAGGCAGCGACCATGGTGGTCGCGTCGCGCTCGGCTTCCGTGATCCGGGGCCGCAGGAAGGCAAACAGGAGCAGCACCGCGAGGGTGAGGAGCAGGATCGCCGCCAGCCACTGGGAGACATGGTTCGCGAGCAGCGCGACCAGCCCGCCGCTCCCGCCGATCAGCGTGAAGGTGCGCACCCCGGCAACGCGAGTACCATCGGCTTCCTCGCGCTGTCGCCACCCGCGCTCGATCCCGATCAGCAGGCCGGCGGCGAGCGCCGCCAGCAGGAGCATCGCCAGCTCGACCTGCTGAACTATGTGGGGGCTTGCGATCACTTGCATGCCGGAGCTCGACGCTCGGCCCGCCTACGCGGCCAGGCCGAGCAGCACCTTGGCCGTAATCTCGGGCCGGTTCTCCATCACGAAATGGTCGCAATCGGCCTCGTGATAGTCCCACTCCGGATCGTCCCTTACCTGTTCGGCGAAGCGGGCGAAGGGGGTCGGCTGCCAGCCGGTGGCGAAGATATAGGCGCGGCGCGGGATCTTCCTTTCCTCGCCGCTCAGCCTGACCGCCTCGAGCAGGGTCAACAGCGGATGATAGCCGACCAGGCCGGGCACCGGCTCGAAATCGAGTCCGCCGATCGGTGCAACCATGCCGGGGTTGTCCTTCTGGCTGTCGATGTACCATTTGTGCTCGAACTCGCCGGTGATGTCCCACAGCGACTGGCCGCTTTCGGGCAGGAAGGCGTCGATATAGGCGATCGCATCGATCCGCGCACCGAGCTTGGCCGCGACTCCGGTAATCACCATCCCGCCATAGGAATGGCCCACGAGGATGAAGCGCTCGAAGCGCGCGACCTCGATCTGCCACAGCACGTCGGCGATATGGTCCGACAGGGTGATCCCGGGATGAAGTTCGGACTGGCGGGTGCCGATCCCGCGCACCGCCGTCACCAGGACATTGTGGCCGGCGGCTTCCAGGTCCCGCTTGGTCTTGTCGTAGCTCTGCCCTCCGCCCCAGGCGCCGTGCACCAGCACGAAATTGGCCATCGATCTTCTCCCGTGAGTCGCTTGGGTAAAGAAATGGCCCATGAACCGCGGGGGGTCCATGGGCCATTTCCGTTTGCCCGTTCGGGAGCCTGAGGGGAAGGGGAAGTTGGCTCCCGGAGCGAACCCGTCTTAGCTCTTGCGCGAGGTGCGCCAGCCGGTGGCGTAGGTGTCGGCCGCCATCTTGCCATAAGGCACCGGCGAAACGATCGCGCGTACGGCAAGCTGCTTGTGCTTTTCGACCGTGGTCTTGGCGGTGTTGGGATCCTCGCCCCAAAGGACGTGGATCTCGGTGCCGAGCGGCAATTCGTGATCGACGGTCGCCAGCGAGAGCGCCTTCTTCTCGTTGAAGGAATAGCCGGTGAACATCGACAGGCCGATGACATTGCCGTCAGCATCGACGACCGAGTCGTAGTTCGAGTTGGCATAGTTCGCGAGCGGCAGGTCGAAGAACTTGTATTGTTCGCCTTCGGGATCGAACATCGAACCGACGATCTTCTTCATGTCGTCGGCATTCCATTCGAGGGTCACCTTCTTGCGCTGCACGTCCTTGTTCTCGGCGACTTCCTTGAGCGCATCTGCGCCGTGGAAATCGTGGTCGAACTTGACGAACGGGCCGTAACCCAGCTCCCACGGGTTGAGGTAGTAATCCTCGATCGACTTGCCGACGAACGAACCGCCGATCGAGCCGGTCGCTTCGTAGCTGTCGGCGCCGAGCCAGTTGCGGTAATCTTCCAGCTTGTCGCCGGTGTAGATCGCGGGCAGCGGCGAGGGAATCCAGCCCGATTCGAGCGTGTTCGAAGGATAGGCGCGGCTGCCGACCGGGATCAGGCCGAACTCTTCGCCGGCCTTGAGGATCTGCTCGCGGACATATTCCTGCTCTTCATAGGGGCCCCAGATTTCGAGGCCCGGCGAGCCGGCCATGCCATGGCGCAGCGTGCGGATGGTCTTGTCGCCGATCTTCATGGTCGACATGTTGAAGAATTTGAGCTTTTCGAGCGACGCGCCGTTGAGCTTTTCGATCACGTCCCAGGCGCGCGGGCCCTGGATCTGGAAGCGCCAGGAAATGCGCTTGACCGGCTTGCCCATCGGGCGGCTCGGCGACCGCGGATCGTTGATCACTTCGACGTTATAGCCGCCGGTCTCGGCATGATACATCAGCCAGTTGGCGGCCGGCGCACGGCCGACATAGACGAATTCCTCTTCGGCCAGGCGGAAGATGATGCCGTCGCCGATAACATGGCCATAGGGCGTCGTCGGAACATATTGCTTGGCCTTGTCGACCTCGAAGCCGGCCGGCGAGTTGACCATCGTATCGGAGAGGAGCTTGAGGGCGTCCGGACCGTTGATATAGAGATCGAACATGTGGTGCGACTGGTCGAACAGCACGGCGCCGTGCTGCCAGGCCCACTGCTCGTCGCGCCAGTTGGAGAATTCCGGAGCAACCACCGGATAGACATAGGCGCCGATCTTGTTGTTGCGCAGCTGGCCGACGATGTCGCCATTGGCGCGCGCGAGCACGTCGTTGAGATTCTCAGACATTCCCTCTTCCTCTCACTTGTGAAAGAATCATATATGCGAAAATTGTATGCAGCACATACAATATTGAGCTAAGGCTGCAAGGGAAAACAGCCCGAGCGGGTGAGGAGCAGGTAACCATGAATGTCGAAGCGCTGGATCACGTCAACATCATCACCGACAGGCTCGACGAAACGGCGGAATTCTACGGGAAACTGCTCGGGCTGGTGCGAAAGGACGCGCCCCCGCCGCTCACCCCCGAGACCGCGACCTGGATGTTCGATGCCGAGGACCGCGCGATCATCCACATCAATTCGCTCGATTGCTACCGCGCCTATGATCGCGAGGTGACGCCCGGTGAACTGACCGGGGCGCTGCACCATGTCGCCTTGCGCTGCTCGAATTACGAAGAGGTTCTCGGGCGGCTCAAGGAAATGGGCGCGGAGTACCAGGAGAACCTCGTCTCGGCGATCAACCTCAGGCAGATCTTCACGCCCGACCCCAACAACGTGCTGCTGGAGTTGAACTTCTTCGCCGATTAGCGGGCCGGCATCGATTTCCGGGCCGCCGGATGATTCCATCCGGCTCGAAATCGCCCAAATGAAAGGAAGGCCACCGAAGCATCAGCAGGCACGAACCGAGACAGGAACGCAACGTAGCAGACGCCGGTCCAGGGATTCAGCCGATTTGCAGGCAGGCCCTGCATTTGCGACCGGAACGGACGGATCGGCTTGATCGACATCTCGGGAGAACCGAAGTGCTCTCGCGGGTGGAACACGAGTTTCATTCCAAGGCAGAGACCATCGCGACTTCTTCCGCCTTTTGCCGCTCGACCGCTTGGCAGAAGAGTTCATTCTTTGCATAACCTTCCGCAAATCAAGCATATGCGGGACTCGTCGTTCCGGAGAGGGAAAACTTAGTCATGCGCAAGCAGTTTCGCCTGTTCCATTGCACTCGCCTCGTTTCGGCCTCGCTGCTGCTCGCAACGGGTGCGGGCGTCGCCGCGCAGGGTAACGAGGATCACGCCCACATGGCGATGGACGAGGCCGCCCCGGCCGCGGTGACGCGGACCGTGAAGTGGTCCGACGCCGCGGCCTGGCCCTCGGGCAAAGTGCCTGTGGCTGGCGAGGAAGTGACCATTCCGCGCGGGACCGAGGTGATGCTCGACGTCAGCCCGCCCGAATTGCGCAGCCTGACGATCCAGGGCAAGCTGACCTTCGCCGACGAGC
>NZ_DBNHSF010000071.1:0-4507 GCF_057143545.1 Candidatus Andeanibacterium sp. | reverse complement strand
GGGGTTGGGTTGATCGATGATTACGCCAGGATGGCGAGGATGCCTTTGCTGCCTGGACAGGACCTCATCTTAATCGGCGATGTCTCGTGGCCGTATCAACTAGGTCAGTCCTTGTGGCTCAAGACTTTACTTGGACGCGAAGACGGCTTTGCGCCCAGCGTCGATTTGGCCGCAGAAAGGCAACACGGTGAATTCGTCAGGAGCCTCATCCAGTCTGGCTTGGCGACCGCAGTCCATGACGTTAGCGACGGCGGGGTTCTTATCGCGCTAGCGGAAATGGCTCTCGCAGGAAATTGTGGCTTCGAACTGACTTGGGGCGGCCCGGACACCGAGTTGTGGTTCGGGGAGCACCAGAGTTGTTACGTTGTTGCAGGGGACTACGTCGAAATTTCAGAATTCAAAGCTGATCCTCAGATATTGCTCAAGAAGCTCGGACGAAGCGGCGGAGATCAGCTCAAGCTCTTCGAGAATCTAATCCCCCTCGCCGATATCCGCGCCGCGCACCAAAGCTTCTTCAGCGAGTGGATGGAAGCTTAGGCTCCGACACCCAGACCCAACATTAATCATCCCGGACTTGTTCCGGGATCCAGCTGCCTTTCCGAGCTTGCGCCTTGCGCCGGTAGCTAGACCCCGGCACAAGGCCGGGGTGACTTAAGTGAGGAGTGCCGGGCTCGCTATTTGTTCGAACGAAGGGGCGGGAAGCCCAAATCCTCCGCCAAGTCCCGCCAATCCGGATTCTCGGCCTCGATCACGTTGAACTTCCACTGCCGCCGCCAGCGCTTGACGGTCTTCTCGCGGCGGATTGCGACCTCGATGTCATCGTGCATTTCGAACCAGACGAGGCGTTTGACATCGTAGCGTGAGGTAAAGCCCCCAGACGTCTCTTCGCGGTGTTGGTATATGCGGCCAGGTAGATCGGTCGTGACGCCCGTGTACATTGCACCCCGGTAGCGGTTCGCGAGGAGGTAGACGCAGGGTGCGAATTCGCGCATGCCGCTGACGTAGTAACAAGCTGGACCCCGGCACAAGGCCGGGGTGACAATTGGGGAATTTGTCATGCCCAGATACTGGCCGATCCTGCTGGCGATCGTCGCGGCGCTGGCAGCACTGGCAGTCGGGCTCCACACCCATATCGGCGGAGGCGACGATCACTGGACCTACGCCTCGCGCTACACCGCGCGGGTCGGGTTCTTCCTCTTCATCGTGACCTATTCGGCCTCGTCGCTCGCGCGGCTGTTCCCCAATCCGACCACCAAGTCGCTGCTGCGCAACCGGAAATATTGGGGCCTGGCCTTCGCCACGTCCCACACGATCCACCTCTATGCCTGGTACCACGTCGTTACCGCGCCTGACGCCGAGGTCGACTGGCTCTACCTTTCGCCTGCGATACTCGCTTACATCGTGCTCTACGCGATGGCGCTGACCTCGTGGAACTGGGCCTATCGCTCGCTGGGCAAATGGTGGAATCGGCTCCACAGCTTCGGCATCCACTATCTGTGGCTGATCTTCGCCGGGGCCTATGCGCTCAAGGCTGCCTTCGCTCCCGGCCAGCAGCTTGCCGGCGCGATCCTGCTGCTCGTGGCGCTCGGCGCGCTTGGCTTGAGGATTGCAGCCCGCCGCCAGGGCAAGCCCAAACGTGCCTGATCAGGCGGCGTCCGCGATGTGCTGCGGCCTGATCACCTGGTAGGGATCGATCCCCATTTCGCGCCAGATCCGGTGGCATTCCCGGTAAAAGGCAGGAAGCGTGATATTCAGCCGCTTGCGCGCTTCCTCGATCGGCAGCGGCAGCAGGTCGAGCACCGGCTGTTCGGCGAGCCGCGGGCAGGCAGTGCCCATGCGTTGGCCTTCGCGCACCGCGCGGAACAGCGGCGCCCTGCTCTTCACCTGCTTGCGGATTTCGAACACCCCGGCATAGGCGATGAACAGATGCGCCGGGGCCGGCTGCTGGCCGTAGGTGAAGGCCAGCACGCATTGTTCGCCCAGCGCGTCGCGGCCATAGCCGGTCAGGACGTGCAGCAAATCGTGCGTGTCGCGGATGCGGTTCATGTACCAGCCGAACTGATCCTTGAAATTGCCGCGTGCCTTCACGAAGCTCTCGAACTCGTCGACCAGCCCCCGCGCGGTGAGGCCTTCGCTTTCCATGAAATCGCAATAGGCTTGCGCGAGGCTTCCCTTGGGCATGGCGCGCAGCCTTGCATGATCGTCGAGGATCGCCGGGAGATAGCGCTCGGTCGCGCGCAGGCGTTGCCCGGCGTCCGAAGTGAGGAACTTCTCGGCCGAGGGAAACAGCCCCTTCCACGGCAGCGACTCGAAAATATGGAACACCTCGCCGGTGTTTTCCTTGTCGCGGACGAGGTTGCGGAAATGGTGCCACGCCTTGAGCGGCTTGTAGCGGGGCCGCGGCCGCGTTGGATCGACCATCGGCAGATCGCTGAAATTGCTTTCCGCACCGAGCGGTTCGTCGGCCAGGTCGCCTTTGCCGGAATCGAAAACCGAGGTGGCGCTATCCATGAATGCCTCGCTTAACTTACATTCGTGTAAATAGCGTAAACACCTCTATCCCGCAACCCATTCTTCGCGCGGGATCCCCAACAGATCGAGAATTGCGGTCAGGTCGCCGCGATCGACCCAGCCATTGGCGGCGGCGCGCGCTTTCGGCTTCGCCCGAAAGGCAATGCCGTAGGTCGCGGCTTCGAGCATCGGGATGTCGTTCGCCCCGTCGCCGGTGGCCAGCGACACCGCTCCGTCGCCAAGCTCGGCCAGTTCCTCGAGCAGGACCGCCTGCTTGACCGAGGAGTCGGTTATCGGCTCGTGCAGGCCACCCGTCAGCAAGTCTCCGTCTACAACCAGCCGGTTTCCCACCACCCGTTCGAAACCCAGCATCGCCGCCACCGGATCGGCGAAGTGATGGAAGCCGCCGGTGACCAGTACCGTCCGGCAGCCCTTGCTTTTCAGGGTCTCGACAAGGACTTTCGCCCCCGCCATCGGTTCGATCCGCGTTTCGAGGCATTCGAAGATCGCCTGTTCGGGCAATTCGCGCAGCAGCATTACCCGCTCGCGCAGTGCGCTTTCGAAATCGAGTTCGCCCTGCATGGCGCGTTCGGTGATCGCGGCGATCTGCGGCTTGATCCCGGCGAAATCGGCCAGTTCGTCGATGCATTCCTGCCCGATCATGGTCGAATCCATGTCCGACACGAACAGTCTGGGGATAGCAATCTCGCGATCCGATATGATGCAGTCGGACGGCCGGAACTGTTCATCGATGATGTGCCTCAGCACTGCAGCATCACCTTCGGGCAATTCGAATTCGAGCACATCGCCGCACGAATCGAGCAGCTGCGCCTGGGCGACGCGCAGCCCCTCGCCCTCGAGCGCGGCGATAGTGGCATCGACCTTGCTCGCAAGCGTGTCCTTCTCTGCTATCAGCCGGGCAATGAGCACGGGGAAATCTCCAGAATCGGGCGGCGCGGCGCCAGCGCTGGCGCTCATCGCAGGGCCGACCGCGAGCGGCAAGAGCGATTGCGCCGTCCGGCTCGCGCTGGCGCTGGCCGAACGGGGCAAGCGCGGCGTGGTGATCAATGCCGACGCCTCGCAGGTCTATGCCGATCTGCGCGTGCTGAGCGCTCGCCCGACCGAGGACGAAATGCACGGGGTCGAACACCGGCTGTTCGGCACCTGGGACGGCGCGTGTGCCTGCTCGGCGGCGGACTGGGCGCAAGCGGCAAAAAAGGAGATCGCCGATCTCCATGCGTCCGGCGCTATCCCGATCCTGGTTGGCGGCACCGGCCTCTATATCCGCACGCTGCTGGAGGGCATCGCCCCGATCCCCGAGATCGATCCGGCGATCAGGGACGAGGTCCGAAAGCTGCCCGTGGCGGAGGCATTCGCCGCGTTGCGGATCGAAGACCCCAAGCGCGCCGCCGAGCTCAACGAAGGAGACAGCCAGCGGATCGCCCGGGCGCTCGAGATCGTGCGCTCGACCGGAAAGCCGCTGGCATACTGGCAGGAGCGGACGAGCGGCGGGATCGGCGATGCGGTCTCGCTCCACCCCTTGATCCTCTTGCCGGACAGGGAGGATCTCTATGCGCGATGCGACGCCCGTTTCGCGCGCATGCTGGACGAAGGCGCGGTCGAGGAGGTCGCGGCGCTGCTTGCCCGCGAGCTCGACCCCAACCTTCCCGTGATGCGGGCGATCGGCGTGCCCGAGATTGCCGGCTGGTTGCGCGGGGAATGGACCCGCGAGGAAGCGGTCGCCAAAGGCCGGCAGGCGACCCGCAATTATGCCAAGCGGCAATATACCTGGTTGCGGCACCAGCCGCCGCCCAATTGGCCCCGGATCGAGTCACAGAATGTCGCCATCGAGACACAGTTTGCAACTTTATTACACAATTAAGGCTTGACACGATATAAACTGTCGCCTAGCAGCCTCCCCACCATTGGTCTATGGCCATGAAAGTCTTGTGGAGAGGCGACCCGGTGCAGCCCACTGCGCCGGGTCGGTTTTTTG
>NZ_DBNHSF010000070.1:0-2233 GCF_057143545.1 Candidatus Andeanibacterium sp. | reverse complement strand
GAGAAGCCGACGTTGGGCCTCATTCTGGCTGGCGAGAAGACTTCGCGCGGCTGGTCGAATGGGAAGGCCAGTGCCTTCGATGCATTCGACGCCAAGGCCGAAGTCGCCGCACTCCTCGAAGCTGCCGGTGCGCCGGTCGGCAATCTCATGGTGATGGACGGGGCAGGCGATCAATTTCATCCCGGCCAGTCCGCCACACTGCGGCTCGGTCCCAAGAATGTGCTGGCCCGCTTTGGCGCGCTGCATCCCAGCACACTCAAGGCATTCGATATCGAAGGGCCGGTCGTCGCAGCCGAAATCTATCTCGACGCGATCCCTGCGCGCAAGGGCGGCGGCAGCTTTGCTCGCAGTGCCTACGCGCCGCCTGCACTGCAGGCCGTCACCCGCGATTTCGCCTTTCTCGTTCCGGCCGATCTGCCAGCAGGCGACCTGGTGCGGGCTGTGAAGGGTGCGGACAAGAAAGCCATCGTCGATGCGCGGGTGTTTGACGTGTTCGCCGGTCAGGGCGTGCCTGAAGGCAAGAAATCCGTTGCAGTCGAGGTCATCCTCCAGCCTGGCGAAAAGAGCTTCACTGATGACGAGATCAAGGCGATCTCGAATAGCATCGTGGCCAGTGCAGCAAAGCAAGGTGCGGAGCTGCGCGGATGAAGACTGCTCTTGTCACAGGGGCAACGTCGGGCATTGGCGAGGCAACCGTGCGGGCGCTGGTCGCCTGCGGATGGCGCTGTGTGGCGACCGGGCGGCGCAAGGAACGGCTCGATGCGCTGGTCAATGAACTGGGCGCGGACAAGGTCCATGCCGCAAGCTTCGACGTCCGCGATGAAGCGGCCCGTGATGCGACTCTCGGCAGTCTGCCTGCGGAGTTTTCCGAGATCGATCTGCTGGTGAACAATGCCGGCCTCGCGCTCGGCACCTCGCCCGCCCAATCGGCGGATCTCGATCAATGGAAGACCATGATCGAAACGAACGTCACAGCGCTGGCGTCGATCACGCACAAGCTTTTGCCATCGCTGATCGAACGCAAGGGATCGATCATCAATGTTTCGAGCGTTGCGGCCAACTATCCGTATCCCGGCGGCAATGCCTATGGCGGGACCAAGGCATTCGTGCGTCAGTTCTCGCTTGGCCTGCGCGCCGACCTGCATGGCACGGGCGTGAGGGTCTGCTCGATTGAGCCGGGTATGGTCGAAACCGAATTCACGCTGGTAAGAACCGGCGGAAACGAGCAGGCGCACGAAACGCTTTATGGCGGGGCCGATCCGATGACGGCCGATGATATTGCCGAGACAATCCGGTGGGTTGCGGAGCTGCCTGCGCATCTCAACAT
Organism: Candidatus Andeanibacterium sp.; assembly: GCF_057143545.1. Taxonomy (NCBI): domain Bacteria; kingdom Pseudomonadati; phylum Pseudomonadota; class Alphaproteobacteria; order Sphingomonadales; family Sphingomonadaceae; genus Candidatus Andeanibacterium; species Candidatus Andeanibacterium sp. The sequence goes on along the minus strand of NZ_DBNHSF010000070.1, from coordinate 906 downwards.
CAACACGCTCGAACTCATGCCCGTCAGCCAGAGCTTCGGCGGCTTCCAGATCGCTCGCAAGGACTGAGGCCTGCGCCGCGCTTAGCGGTGGACGCAGGAGCCCATGCGGTCTAGCGCGCGGCGCATGTCCAAAGCGAATACCGACACTACTCAATCCCGCCGCACCTTCGCGATCATTTCGCATCCTGACGCGGGTAAGACCACGCTGACCGAGAAGCTGCTGCTGACCGGCGGTGCAATCCACCTGGCCGGTGAGGTCAAGGCGCGGGGCGCTGCGCGGCGCGCGCGGTCCGACTGGATGAAGATCGAACAACAGCGCGGAATTTCCGTGACCAGTTCTGTCATGACGTTCGAACGTGACGGCATCACCTTCAACCTGCTCGACACGCCGGGGCACGAGGATTTCTCCGAAGACACCTACCGCACGCTGACCGCCGTCGACAGCGCCATCATGGTGATCGATGCGGCCAAGGGTATCGAGCCGCAGACCCGCAAGCTGTTCGAAGTCTGCCGGTTGCGCAACGTTCCGATCATCACCTTCGTGAACAAGGTCGACCGCGAAGGCCGACCGGTATTCGAATTGCTGGACGAGATCGCCGACATGCTCGCGCTGGATGTCAGCCCGCAGGGTTATCCGGTGGGCATGGGCGGCCAGTTTGAAGGCATTCTCGATTTCGAGACCGGCAAGGTTGCGCGTCCGGAAGGTCCGTCCAAGGAGTTCAAGGGGAAGCGCGACGAAAATCCCGAACTGCCCGAAATGTTCGCCGAAGACATCGAGCTGGCGCAGATCGGCTATCCGGAATTTGACCTCGAGGCTTATCGCAATGGTGATCTGACACCGGTCTATTTCGGATCGGCGCTGAAGAATTTCGGTGTCACCGAATTGATCGAGGCGATCGCGAAACA
>NZ_DBNHSF010000069.1:0-11921 GCF_057143545.1 Candidatus Andeanibacterium sp. | reverse complement strand
CCTCGCTCTCCCCAATCCACGTCTTGCGGCGCGCTTGGATGCGCGCGAATTCCGTGATAGCGCTACCATGATGATCGGGAGAGGACCTGTCAATTGCTGGTCGGCGGTGTTCGCCGCTTTGCTGCTGATTCTACTGCCGGCAAGGGCCGCGGCGGAGGACGGCTACGATCTGTGGCTGCGTTATGCCCCGCTGGAAGGCGAGGCGCTGGAGCGGCTCAGGGAGTTCGACATCAGCGTCACGATCAATCTCTACGACGACAGGGATTCAAATATCCTCGAGCTCGCCGAGCGGGAACTTCTTACCGGGCTGGTCCAATTGATGGACGACCCGCCTATCAGATTGCGTCCAGGCCCCGCAATGGTGAGCATGGATTGCGGTTCCAGCCCGACCGGTGGCGACGGCAGCTTTTCCATCCGGTCGACCAAGAGCCAGATCAGTATCCGTGGTCCCAGCCATATTTCGTGCCTCTATGGCACCTACGCCCTGTTGCGGGAACTCTCGCAAGGCGCCGATCCGACCACTATCGACATCTCATCCACCCCCGCCACCGATCTGCGCATGCTCAATCATTGGGACAATGCCGATGGCCATGTCGAGCGCGGTTATGCCGGGCGTTCGATCTTCGACTGGTGGCGGCTGCCCGAACATCTCGATCAGCGGATGATCGACTATGCGCGCGCGAACGCGTCGATCGGGATCAACGCGGTGGCGGTGAACAATGTCAATGCCGATCCGGTGTTCCTGACCCCGCGCTTCATCGCCAAGTTGAAGCGCCTGGCCGATGCCTGGCGACCATATGGTATCCGGGTGTTCCTTTCTGCCCGCTTCAGCGCCCCGCGCGACCTCGCGGGTTTCGAAACCGCCGATCCGCTCGATCCCGCGGTGCGCCAGTGGTGGAAGGCCAAGGCCGACGAAATCTACGCCAGCATCCCCGATTTCGGCGGGTTCCTGGTCAAGGCCAATTCGGAAGGCCAGCCCGGCCCGCAGGATTACGGCCGCAGCCATGCCGATGGCGCGAACATGCTGGCCGAGGCGCTGGGCGACCGCGGCACCGTCATCTGGCGCGCCTTCGTCTATTCGGCCGAGGACGAGACCGACCGCGCCAAGCAGGCCTATGCCGAATTCGTGCCGCTCGACGGCAAATTCGCCGACAACGTCATCGTCCAAGTCAAGAACGGCCCGATCGATTTCCAGCCGCGCGAGCCGTTTCACCCGATCTTCGGCGCCATGCCCGATACGCGGCTGATGTTCGAGGCGCAGCTGACCAAGGAGTATCTCGGCTTTTCGACCCATCTCGCATTCCTCGCGCCGATGTGGCGCGAAGCGCTCGACAGCGACACCGGACGCGGCGGGACGGTGGCCGACAGCGTCAGGAGCGGCGGCATGGCCGGCGTCGCCAATACCGGCTCGGACCGCAACTGGTCGGGATCGCACTTCGACCAGGCCAACTGGTACGCTTTCGGGCGGCTGGCGTGGGACCCGACCCTGTCGAGCGAACAGATCGCCCGCGAATGGGCGGCGCAGACGTTCAGCCGCGATCCCGCCTTCCTCGATGCTGTCGTCCCGATGATGCTCGAAAGCCGCGAGGCGGTGGCCGATGCCATGACCCCGCTCGGCCTCGCGCATTTGATGGCGACCGGGCATCACTATGGCCCCGGACCGTGGGTGTGCGACCTTGCCCGGCCCGAATGGAACCCATGCTACTATCACCAGGCCGACGCCGACGGGATCGGCTTCGACCGCACCGCTTTCGGCTCCAACGCGCTCGAACAATATGCGCCCGAAGTGGCTGCACAATGGGCCGATCCGGCGACGATCGACGAGCGCTACCTGCTGTGGTTCCACCACCTGCCCTGGGACCATGAAATGCAGTCGGGCCGCACCCTGTGGAGCGAACTGGTTGCAAGCTACGATCGAGGCGTTTCCAAAGCCGATGCTATGGCGATGCAATGGGCCGATCTTGAAGCTTTCGTCGATTCAGGGCGTTTCCGCGATGTCAGCGAGTATTTCGAGATCCAGCGCCAGGAAGCGCGCTGGTGGCGCGATGCCAGCATTGCCTACTGGCAATCGCTCAACGAGCTGGACCTGCCGGAGGGCACGCGCCCGCCCGAATTTTCGCTCGAACATTACAAATCCCTGCAATTCCCGGAGGCGCCCGGAAATTAGGGGAAGGTTGCGGTAACATTTGGGTATTTTACTTGCTGTGCTTGGCCTTCGCGGCCTAGAGAACAATGCAAAAGGGGTTTCGGACGCAAGTGAGCGCAAAGAAGACAAGCAGGCGCCAATCGGGCCAACCGACGATCAGCGACGTGGCCCGGCTGGCCAAGTGTTCGCCGATGACGGTAAGCCGTGTGATCAACAATGAGAGCTCGGTCCGCGAGGCGACGCGCGAGGCCGTGCTGGCGGCGATCAAGCAGCTGAATTACCTGCCCAATCGCGCCGCCCGGACGCTCGCAGGCGCCTCGCAGACCCGTTTCGCGCTGCTCTATTCGAACCCTTCGGCGAGCTATCTCAGCGAGCTGTTGATGGGCAGCCTCGACCAGGCGCGCAGCAGCGACATCTACCTCGTCGTCGAGCGCTGCGAATTCGAGAAGGACGAGGAAACTGTCGTCAACCGCTTGATCGACAGCGGGATCAGGGGTTTCATCCTGCCTTCGCCGCTGTGCGACGAGCAGGCGCTGCTCGACATGATCCACGACAAGGGCGCGCATGCGGTGCAGGTCGGGCCGGGGCAGGCCGATCCGAACCATTCGGCGGTGATGATCGACGAATACCAGGCCGCCTACGACATGACCAAGCACATCATCGGCCTGGGCCATCGCAAGATCGGGTTCATCATCGGCAACCCGCACCAGACCGCGTCGGGGCAACGCCTCAACGGCTTTCTCGATGCGATGGAAGCGGCGGGGCTCGAAGTGCCCAAGAGCAACGTCATGCAGGGGCTGTTCACCTATCGCTCGGGCTTCGACGCCGCGATCCGCCTGCTCGACCAGCCCAATCCGCCGACCGCGATCTTCGCTTCGAACGATGACATGGCGGCGGCGGTCGTCGCGGTCGCCCATCGCCGCCATCTCGACGTGCCGGTTGACCTGTCGGTCTGCGGATTCGACGATACCGCCTTTGCCAGCACGATCTGGCCCGAATTGACCACAATTCGCCAGCCGATTTCGGAAATGTCGCGCCGCGCGGTCGAATTGCTGATGAGCGAGTTCAAGGCCGAACGCGACGGAAAGCCCTTCAAGCCGGCGCATGTCACGCTCAATTACCAGCTGATCCGGAGGCAGTCCGACACCGCGCCGGGTCTGGCGCACGAGGCGATGCGGAAAGGCAGCAAGTGAGCGCCAACAATGTGCGCCGCCTGCGCTCCCGCGATTGGTTCGACAACGCGGAGCGCTGGGACCAGACCGCGCTCTATCTCGAGCGGTTCATGAACTACGGGGTAACGCCCGAGGAATTGCGCAGCGGCAAGCCGATCATCGGCATCGCGCAATCGGGCAGCGACCTTTCGCCCTGCAACCGGATCCATCTCGATCTCGCCAAGCGCACCCGCGACGGGATCAGGGATGCGGGCGGAATCCCGATCGAATTCCCGGTCCACCCGATCTTCGAGAATTGCCGCAGGCCGACTGCCGCGCTCGACCGGAACCTGCTCTATCTGGGATTGGTCGAGCTGCTCAACGGTTATCCGATCGACGGGGTGGTGCTGACCACCGGCTGCGACAAGACCACGCCGAGCCAGATCATGGCGGCTTCGACCGTCGACATCCCGGCGATCGTGCTGTCGGGCGGGCCGATGCTCGACGGGTATCACGAAGGCGAACTGGTCGGTTCGGGGACGGTGATCTGGCGCAGCCGGCGAAAGCTGGCGACTGGCGAGATCGACGAGGACGAATTCCTGGACCTGGCAACTTCGAGCGCGCCGAGCGCCGGTCATTGCAACACGATGGGCACCGCTTCGACCATGAACGCCGTGGCCGAGGCGCTTGGGCTTTCGCTCACCGGCTGTGCGGCGATCCCGGCGCCCTATCGCGAGCGCGGCCAGATCGCCTATCGCACCGGGCAGCGGATCGTCGAAATGGTGAAGGAAGACCTCAAACCCTCGGATATCCTCACCCGCGCGGCGTTTCTCAACGCGATAGCCGTGACCAGCGCGATCGGCGGTTCTTCGAATGCCCAGCCGCATATCATGGCGATGGCGCGGCATGCCGGCGTCGAATTGCGGCCGCATGAGTGGCAGGAATTCGGCTACGACCTGCCGCTGCTGGTCAATATGCAGCCGGCCGGACAATTTCTCGGCGAGCGCTTCCATCGCGCGGGCGGGGTCCCGGCGGCTATGTGGGAACTGCTCGGAGCCGGCAAGCTCGACGGTAACTGCATCACCTGCACCGGCAGGACCATGGCCGAAAACCTTCAGGGAAGGGAAAGCAACGACCGCGAAATGATCCGGCCCTACGCCGATCCGCTGAAGGACAAGGCGGGTTTTCTCGTGCTGAGCGGAAACCTGTTCGATTTCGGCATCCTCAAGACCAGCGTCATTTCCGACGAATTCAGGGAGCGCTATCTTTCGAGGCCCGGGTCGGAGGGCATTTTCGAGGGCAAGGCAGTGGTGTTCGACGGGGGCGAGGACTACCACCACCGGATCAACGATCCCGCGCTCGGAATGGACGAGAATTCGATCCTGGTCATTCGCGGCTCGGGCGCGCTCGGCTGGCCGGGCAGCGCCGAAGTGGTCAATATGCAGCCGCCCGATGCGCTGATCCGCAAGGGCATCACCTGGCTACCGACGCTCGGCGACGGGCGGCAGTCGGGAACCTCCGACAGCCCGTCGATCCTCAATTGCTCGCCCGAAAGCGCGGTCGGCGGCGGGCTTGCATGGCTCAGGACCGGCGATGTGATCCGGATCGACCTCAATGCCGGCACCTGCGACGCGCTGGTCGAGGACGAGGAGATCGCGCGGCGCATGGTGGAAGATCCCGCACCGCCGATCCCGGAGAGCCAGACGCCGTGGGAAGAGATCTTCCGCGAGAAGACCGGCCAGCTGGGCGAGGGCGGGGTGATGGACTTCGCGCTCAAATATCGCGGGACCGCCCGGAAGCTGCCGCGGCACAATCACTGACCCGGCGTCTCTTCCCCCATCAAGGGGGAGGGGTCAGTTGCGGGCCTCGATCCGCATCGAGAGCTGGGCGGTCTCGCCCGGGGCCAGCATGTGCATTTCTCCGGGCGCACGATTGAGCGCGTCCGGCGTATGGCTCACCGGCTCGAAGCACAGCGCGCTGCCATCCGCGGGCGCGTAGACATGGAGATGCGGCGCTCCGCTGGCGGTCATGACGATCGTGCCGAGTTCGTCTTCGATTTCGACCGTTCCGCCCCAGCCGCGATAGCAATGGTCGATCGTTTCCGAGGGCAGCAGGTCAGCGGCGGCGAATTGACCGAAGTGATCGGCGGGAGCCTCGATCCCGGTCGGCATGGTCGCCTCATCGGTCAGCATGACCGACGAAGCGCCGAAGCGAACCCGCGTTTCGGGCCTGCGGCGGAAATAGGGATGGAGCCCGAGCCCCGCCGGCATCGTCTCCTGACCTGTATTTCGCAGGCTGAGGACGATCGCACAGCCGCTTTCGTCGAGCATGACCTGCTGGACCGCCTCGAACTGGCTTATCCACAGATCGTGCCCGGAATATCCCCACCTCAAGTTAACTTGAGGTTCTGACAATTCGTCTATATTCCAGATGCTTTGCCACGCAAGTCCATGTAAAGTGTTGGTTTCGGGGATAAAGTTGAGTGGCAAGGAAACCTGCCTCCCGTGCCAGCTGAATCGGCCGTTCCGGAGCCGGTTGCAGTAGGGAATCAGCGGGAAGCAGGCGCTCTCGAGCGGGTCGGTGGAAGCGGCCGGCATCGCGCGAAGGATATCGACGCCACGCAAGCGGAGCGCGGCGATTGCCCCGCCGATTTCGGGACGGATTTCGGCCTCCCAGTCCCCGGCGCGGATCAGGAGCTATTCTCCGTCTTCGATTCTAAGTTCGAAACCGGGCAGCGGCAGGTTGCGGGCATCGAACGTATTGACCACCGGCGCATCCGACCAGGCATAGCGGACGCGCGAAGCCGGGCGACCGTCATCGGCGAGATAGGCGCTGTTGCCGGACAGGCTGGCCATTGCGAAGCGGCAACTCGTCTGGTCTTCGCCGCACAGCTCGAAGGAAATCGGGATCGGGCTGCTCCAGCTGGCAAGCGCGCCCTCGACGCCGCTGAAGCCGACGCGGATGAGACCGCCCTGGCGCGTGGCCGATTGCGGCATCGGCAATGCTACCTTCTGCGCCGCCAGTGCGAGCCGCCTGCCGAGCAGCACCTTGTTGGTCGGGTGGATGTCGCTCCATTCGCCGATATCGATCGCGGTGACGAGTGCGGCATTGCTGTCCGCCACCACCGCATCGAGCTGGTCCTGCCGCAGTGCCGCCCAGCCGCTTTCGACCGGTTCGCTCGCCGGCGTGCCGTAATTGGCGAGCTGGACCACCATCACCCGCAAATCCTCGCCGAATTGTCGCCGCCAGCCGGCGAACAATTCGCGCTGGCGGTCGACGTATCCGGGAATGCCGACATCGCTTTCGCCCTGGTACCAGGCCGCACCTGTCATTGCGTAACGGCCGATCGGCGCGATCATGCGGTTGTGCATCACCCCGATCCCGGCATTGGCGTCCCACGGTGCGCGCGGCGGCTGCTGGCCGATTTCTCCGTCGGAATAAAGCCAGCCTTCCGCGAGCGAGATCCGTTCGCCGCCTTCCACAGTGAAGGAAAGGCGGTCCGCGCCGCTCTGCATTCCGCCGCCGCCCCAGCTGTTGCTCCCGGCGAAGACGATCTCGTTGGCGCCTTCGCGCAGGAATTCGGCCGGGATCGCGTAAACCCGTTCGGTCGACCAGCCATGGTTGATGCCGACCGGGTGGCCGTTGACCCAGGTCGCGTCGAGATCGTCGATGATGCCGATATTGAGCGTGCCGCCGGCCGCGGCCTGTTCGGGGGTCAGTTCGATCTGATGGCGGAACCACACCGTATCGACCACCGCCGGGCCGTCTTCCCAGCTGGTCCAGGGAGAAATAGACGGAACCGGCCGCCATTCGAGCGCATCCGGATTGCTCCACGGCTCGTTGCCCTTGGCCTCGCGCCACCAGTTTTCCCACAGCGGCGCGAATTCGGTCACCGCCGCCAGCCTGTCTCTCGCATAGCCGTCGAGCAGCGCCATCTGGTCAGCGCCATAGATCGCGGCGCCCGCCTCGGGGGTAAGCCAGGCCCTGATCTGCGAACCGCCCCAGCTCGAATGCACCGCGCCCAGCGGGATATCGAGCGCTTCGCGCAGATTCTCGAGCATGTAGTAGCAGGCGGCGGAGAAGCCGCCGGTGGTTTGCGGGCTCGCGCTCTGCCAGCTCACCGCGCCACCGAATTCGCTTGCCGGCGCGGCCGCGGTGTCGAGCGGCACGGTCAGCATCCGCAGCAGCGGATCGGTGCTCGCCTGGATATTGTTGTAGCCGTTGAGCCCTGCGCTGACCGTGAACGCCATGTTCGACTGGCCCGAGCAGAGATAGACGTCACCGACGAGGATATCCTCGATCGTTGTAACCTCGTCCGTCCCGTCGGTCACATGCAGAGTGATCGGCTCGGCGCTGGCGGCGCGCGCCGGGAATGTCAGGCTGAAACTGCCGTCCGCCCCTGCCGTGGCGGTCGCATGCGCGCCGCCCAGCGATCCGGCGATCCTCGCGCCTGCCTCGGCCGTGCCTTCGACCACCACCGGGCGGTCGCGCTGGATAATCGCGTGATCCTGCCACACCGGTGTAAGCTGGGGCGCTGCCTGGGCGGTTCCGGCCAGCAGCAGCGCGGCAAGCGGGAGAGTGCGGCGGATCATCCCAGCCTTACGGGCGTGACCGGCACGCCCGCTACCGGGCTGGCGAAACTGAGCAGGCTCCCCGCGGCGGGATGCTCGGCATAATCGCCCGGTTCCATGTTCTTGGTCGCGGTGGTGACATAGGCGGTCAAGAGGTCCGGCCCGCCCAGCGCCATCTTGGTGATGTCGCGTGCGGGCATCCTCACGGTCGCGACCAGCTCGCCATCGGGGCTGAAGCGCGCGACGTGGGCGCCGAGATAGAGCCCGGTCCAGACATGGTCTTCGGCATCGACGATCGGCCCGTCGGGATAGGCATCGGGAAACAGCGCCCCGGTATCGGCGAAGGGCCGCGCTTCGCCCACGCCGTTCGCCGACAGGTCGGCGACCATGATCTTCTGCCCGACCGTGTCGGTGAAATAGATCCGGTCGCCCGATCCGCTCACCGCCGGGCCGTTGGTGATCGAAATGCCGCTTGGCCCGGCAGGGGTGATCGCGCCGCGCTCGAAGACATAGAACCGGCCGCTGGCGGCCTCTTCCGCATCGTCCATCGATCCGAACCACACTCGCCCCCAGGGATCGGTGCAGGCATCGTTGAGGCGGTTGCCGGCCGGTTCGCCGGGGACCGCCATCCACTTGTCGAATACCTGCGTCTCAGGGTCGAAGAGATAGAGCCCGTCCTTCAACCCGCACAGCAGCAGGCCGTTGTCGCCGGGCAGGGCCCAGCCGATCTGGTCGGGCGCTTCGGCCTTGGCGTTGCTGCCGGTCGCCGGATCGAAGTGCCAGAGGTAATGCCGCTTGATATCGACGAACCAGACCACGCCGCGGGCCGCGTCCCACAACACCCCTTCGCCGAGCTTGCTCTCGGGTTTGAGGACTTCGCGAACCTCGGCTGCTATCTCCATCCGGCATCCACCCAGTAATTATGCGCCGTGCAGAACCTCGCATCGGCGGACGCGAGGAACAGCGCCATCGCGGCAATGTCCGATGGCTGGATGCGCCCGTCAAGGCATTGCGCGGCGACGATCTCGGCCTCGCCTTCGGGCGAATACCATTTCATCTGGCGCGGGGTCTGGACATTGCCGGGGATGATCGCGTTGACGCGGATCCCGTCGCGCCCGAGTTCGCGCGCGAGGCTGCGGGTCAGCCCTTCGATCGCGGCCTTGGCGGTCTGGTAGATCGCCAGGTCCTCGAGCCCCAGATGCCAGCTGATCGAGCCGAGATTGATGATCGAGCCACCGCCCGCCGATTTCATCGCCGGGATCACCGCCTTGGCGGCGAAGAACTGGTGCTTGAGATTCACCGCCATCCGTTCGTCCCAATAGGCCGGGGTGACTTCGGCTATCTTGTGGCGGTCATCATTGGCGGCATTGTTGACCAGCACGTCGCAGCCGCCAAGCAGCCCGATCAGCTTCTCGATCTTGGCGCCATAATCGGCGCAATCGGTGATATCGCAATGGACGAAATGTGGCTTGATCGCCGCATCGGCGAGCCTTCCGACCAGCGCTTCGCTGGCTTCGTCGAGCACGTCGACAAAGGCGACCGCCGAGCCTTGCCTGGCGAATGCCTCGACGATGGCCTCGCCAATCCCGGAGCCGCCGCCCGAAATGATGACCTTCTTGCCGGCCAGGCTGGGATAGACGGCGGAGCCGACACCCGGTTGCATGATACCTTCAGCCAATCCCTCAATCCCCCGTATAGACCGTCTTGACCTGGGTGTAGAACTCGACCGCGGCGAAACCCTGTTCGCGCGGGCCGTAGCTCGACCCCCGAGTGCCGCCGAACGGCACGTGATAATCGACCCCGGCAGTGGGCAGGTTCACCATCACCATGCCGGCGCGGATATTCTTGCGAAAATCGCGGATATGCTTTGCGCTGTTCGAGACGATCCCCGCCGAGAGCCCGAAATTGCCGCGATTGGCGACTTCGAGCGCCGCTTCGTAATCCTTGACCCTGACGGTCGAGACCACCGGGCCGAACACTTCCTCGTTGTTGATCCGCATTTCGGGATCGGTGTCGGCGATCACCGTCGGCTGCATGAAATAGCCGGGCGTTCCGCATTCGACCTTGTCGCCGCCGGCCGCGAGCCGCCCGCCTTCGTCGCAGGCAATCCCGACATAGCGGAAATTCTGCTCGAACTGGCTTTCGGACGAGGCCGGGCCGACCTGCGTTTCGGGATCGAGCGCCGCGCCGACCTTGAGCGATTTTGCCTTCGCAGAGAGCGCCTCGACGAAGGCATCGTGAATCGCGTCCTCGACGATCACGCGGCTCGATGCGGTGCAGCGCTGGCCGGTCTGGAAAAAGCCGCCATCCGCCGCGATCGCCACTGCCTTGTCGAGATCGGCGTCGGCCAGCACCACCAGCGGGTTCTTGCCGCCCATCTCCAGCTGCACCCGGGCCTGGCGCGCCATTGCTGCCGCCCCGACCTGCGATCCGACCTGTTGCGAGCCGGTGAAGCTGATCGCGGTAACATCCGGATGGTCGACGATCGCGCGGCCGACATTGCCGCGTCCCAGCACCAGGTTGAACACGCCCGCCGGGACACCCGCCTCATGGATCACTTCGGCCAGCGCATGGGCCATCGCCGGGGTGACATTGGCGGGCTTCCACACGACACAGTTGCCGAACGCCATCGCCGGGGCCGATTTCCACGCCGGGATCGCTATCGGGAAGTTCCACGGGGTGATCAGGCCGATCACGCCCACCGCTTCGCGATAGGTCGCGACATCGAGCCCCGGACGGGTGCTTTCGAGCGTGAAGCCATGACGTCGCAGGGCCTCGCCGCCGAAATAGCGAAAGATACGCGCCGCGCGCAGCGTTTCGCCGATCCCTTCGGCGCGGGTCTTGCCTTCCTCGCGCGCGAGCAATTCGCCGATCTCGGTCGAACGCGCGAAGATCAAATTGGCGACCTTGTCGAGCAGGTCGGCGCGCATTTCGGGCGACGCGCTGGCCCAGCCCGGCTGCGCATGCTTTGCCGCCGCAACCGCCGCGGCCACTTCGGCATCTCCGCCATCGGGAAAACGCGCCACGACATCGTTGGTGTCCGACGGGTTGGTGCTTTCGAGCGCGTCCGACGCGCCGGTGAATTCACCATTGATGTAATGTGCAAGAGTGGAGTTAGTCATTGTATTCCCTAGATTTTTTCGATCAGCCCGCGCGAAGCGAGATTGCGCATGAAGGCGCCGATGCCCATGGTCCAGGGCGGCGCGTCGCGCGAATGGGTGACGGTGTTGGACAGCTTGCCGATCCGATCTGACGAGATTGTGACAACATCGCCCAGCTTGTGGGTGAAGCCTCCACCCGGCGTATCGCGATCCTGCGTCGGCGCGAACAGCGTGCCGCAAAACAGCGCGAAACCGTCCGGGTAATGGTGCTCGCTCATGGTCTGCGCGACCAAGTCGAACGGGTCGCGGCTGATCTCGCCCATCCTGTTGGTGCCTTCGAGCCGGTATCCGTCCGGACCTTCGATCAGGAGGTCGACATTGGCTTGCCGGACATCGTCGATCGTGAAGCCATCGTCGAACAGCCGGATGAACGGCCCGAGCGAGCAGGAGGCGGTGTTGTCCTTGGCCTTCGACAGCAGCAGCGCGGAACGCCCTTCGAAGTCCCGCAGGTTCACGTCGTTGCCCAACATCGCTCCAACGGTTTCGCCATCGGGCGCGACAACCAGCACGATTTCGGGCTCCGGATTGTTCCATGACGAATCCGATCGCACGCCGATTTCGGCGCCATGGCCGACGGTCGAGAGCACCGGCGATTTGGAGAACACTTCCGCGTCCGGCCCGATCGCGACTTCGAGATATTGCGACCACATGCCCTCGGCGATCAGCAATTGCTTGAGCCGGTCGGCCTCCTCGCTGCCGGGGACGACGTCGCGGATGCGGCCGACCTTGTCTTCGAGCATGGCGCGGATTTCCGCCGCCTTGCCGCTGTCGCCGCGGGCGCGCTCTTCGATCACCCGTTCGATCGCCGAGACCGCAAAGGTCACGCCGCAGGCCTTCACGCATTGCAGGTCGACCGGGGAGAGCAGGCTCCAGCCTTCGGGCAGGCCGGCTT
>NZ_DBNHSF010000068.1:0-4341 GCF_057143545.1 Candidatus Andeanibacterium sp. | reverse complement strand
TAGCCGCGCGCGGCGCTTTCGGGGAGGCCGGCGAACCAGTCGCGGATCTGGGTGAAGGCGCCGGTATAGGTGGCGGGGTTGGAGCGCGGGGTGCGGCCGATCGGCGACTGGTCGATCTCGATCACCTTGTCGCAATATTCGAGCCCGGCGATCGCTGCGTGCGGCCCGGCGACGACGCGCGCGCCGTTGAGTGCGCGGGCGGCGGCGGGATAGAGCGTGTCGACCACCAGGCTCGACTTGCCGCTGCCACTGACGCCGGTGATGCAGCAGAAAGTGCCGAGCGGGACGCGCGCATCGACCTGCTTGAGGTTGTTCGCGCTCGCCCCCTTGACCGTGAGCGCGTGGCCGTTGCCCTTGCGGCGCTTGGCCGGGACCTCGATCCTGCGCGCGCCGGTGAGATAGGCGGCGGTGAGGCTCTTGCGGCATTTGAGGACTTCCTCGAGCGTGCCTTGCGCCACCACCTCGCCGCCATGGACGCCGGCGCCGGGGCCGAGGTCGACGATATGGTCGGCGCTGCGGATCGCGTCCTCGTCATGCTCGACCACGATCACCGTGTTGCCGAGGTCGCGCAGCCGCTTGAGCGTTTCCAGGAGGCGGTCGTTGTCGCGCTGGTGGAGGCCGATCGAAGGCTCGTCGAGCACGTAGAGCACGCCCGAGAGGCCCGAGCCGATCTGGCTGGCGAGGCGGATGCGCTGGCTCTCCCCGCCCGAGAGCGTGCCCGAGGTGCGGTCGAGATTGAGGTAGTCGAGCCCGACATTGTTGAGGAAGCCGAGCCGCTCGTTGATTTCCTTGAGGATCGCGCGGGCAATCTGGTTCTGGGTGTCGGTCAGCCGCTCGTGCAGGGTCGCGAAGAAGCCCACCGCATCGGCGACGCTGAGCTTGGTTGGCCCGGCGATATCCTCGCCCGCCACCTTCACCGCCAGCGCCTTCTCGTTGAGCCGCTTGCCGCCGCAGCTCTCGCACGGCTGCGCGGTCTGGAACCGGCCGAGCTCCTCGCGCATCCAGCTGCTGTCGGTCTGCGCGAAGCGGCGGTTGAGGTTGCCGATCACCCCTTCGAACGGCTTGGTGACGGTGTAGCTCTTGCGCCCGTCGCGGAAGGTCAGCTCGACCGGCAGGCCGCCGGTGCCATGGAGGATGATGTCGCGCTGGTCCTGCGCCAGCTGGTTCCACGGCGTCTCGATGTCGAACTCGTAGGCCCTGGCGAGGCTCGAGAGCACCTGCATGTAATAGGGCGATGGCGGGTTCGACTTGGCCCACGGCACGATCGCACCCTGCTTGAGGCTGAGCGCTTCGTTCGGCACCACCAGCTGCGGATCGAAATGGAGCTTCTCGCCAAGCCCGTCGCAGGTTGCGCAGGCGCCCTGCGGGGCGTTGAAACTGAACAGCCGCGGCTCGATCTCCTCGATCGTGAAACCCGAAACCGGGCAGGCGAATTTCTCCGAGAAGACGATCCGGTTGGCGGGAATGCCGGTGCCTTTCATCGCGCCGAGCGAAGTGCCCCCTCCGTCAGCGCCTCGCGCTGCCACCTCCCCCAGGGGGGGAGGATTTGCGCCAATCCGATCCTCCCCCCCTGGGGGAGGTGCCGAACGCAGAGAGGCGGAGGGGGCCAGTTCCGCCACCGTCCCTTCCGCCAAATCGACATAGGCCAGCCCCTCGGCGAGCTTGAGCGCGGTCTCGAATGAATCCGCCAGCCGCGTCTCGAGCCCCGGCTTCACCGCCAGCCGGTCGACCACCACTTCGATGTCGTGCTTGTATTTCTTGTCGAGCGCCGGCGCCTGGTCGATCTCGTAGAACTCGCCGTCGATCCGCACGCGGGTGAAGCCGGCCTTCTGCCATTCGGCGAGCTCCCTGCGGTATTCGCCCTTGCGCCCGCGCACCACCGGGGCGAGCAGGTAAGCCCTAGTCCCTTCGGGCAAGGCCATCACCCGGTCGACCATGTTGGAAACGGTCTGCGCCTCGATCGGCAGGCCGGTCGCGGGCGAATAGGGCACCCCGACGCGGGCCCACAACAGGCGCATGTAATCGTAGATCTCGGTCACCGTTGCCACGGTCGAGCGCGGGTTGCGGCTGGTGGTCTTCTGCTCGATCGAGATCGCGGGAGAGAGCCCGTCGATATGCTCGACATCGGGCTTCTGCATCATTTCGAGGAACTGCCGCGCATAGGCGCTGAGCGATTCAACGTAGCGCCGCTGCCCCTCGGCATAGATCGTATCGAAGGCGAGCGAGCTCTTGCCGCTGCCCGACAGCCCGGTGATGACGATCAGCTTCTCGCGCGGCAGCTCGATATCGAAGCCCTTGAGATTATGCTCGCGGGCACCGCGGACGGAGATGGTGGTGAGACTCATGGGCGATCAATTGGGGGCTTGAGGAACAGGAGTCCAGTGCCCCAGAGTGCAGGGGCGCCGGAGCGGCAATGTTCCCTAAATGTTCGTGCTGGTCAAGGGGGCGGATTCGGCCAATCCTGCATTAGAAGCGACGATCTGCACTCCGGATCATGGCGCTTTGGCGATCGGGGTTCCATTTCTGGGCAAGCGCAAAGGAGCAAACAATGACCATGCCCACGAGGACGCCATCGCTTTCCGGCTTCACTGCCCTTATGGCACTCGGCGCGCTGGTCGCGGCAGCGCCCCCGGCGCTTGCGCAAACCGCTCCGCCGGCACCGCATGAGCGGTCGATGGGCGGGGAAACCGACAGGATCGAACTCAACCAGGAACAGGCCGAGTTTGCCAGGGCTCAACTGGCCAATAACGCAGCTGAACAAGCGCGGTACGAGCAAGCTGTTGCCGATTACGAGCGCGGCCTGGCCGAAGTCGAGGCGGCCAAGGCGAAGATCGCCGCCGACGATGCCGCGGCCAAGGCCGCCTACGAGGCCGAGAAGGCCCGGCGCGAAGCCGAGTATGCCAGGGCGATGGCGGTCTGGCGCGCGCAGGGTGGCGGCCAATAGGTCTGGGTTTCTTGCAGCCCTGATCGTTAGCGCAGCGAAAGCGCCCGCGAACCGGCATCGCCCAGCCAGCGCGCGCCCACGCCCCAGACCTGCGCGATTATGCCTTCGTCCAGCGCTTGCGCGGGCGGCCCGTCGGCTGCCAGCTGCCCGCGATCGAGCACCAACACCCGATCGGCATGGTTCATCGCCAGGGCCAGATCGTGCAGCACGAGCACCACACCGCGCCCCAGCCCGGTTGCCGCGCGGAGCGCGGTGAGGATTTCGCGCTGGTGATACAGGTCGAGCGCGGCGAGCGGTTCGTCGGCCAGCACCCAGGCAGGATCGCCTGCAAAGACCCGCGCGAGCAGCGCCCGCGCCCGCTCGCCGCCCGAAAGGGTCGAGACCGGACGGTCGGCAAGCCGGGTGAGGTGGGTGGCTTCTAGCGCCGCGGCGATATCCCGTTCGCCGGCATCGCGATGCGGCAGGCGGCCCAGCGCGGCGAGATTGTGCACCGAAAGGTCCCAGGCGATCTCGCCATCCTGCGGGAGGTAGCCGATCATCCGGGCGCGTTCGCGCGGATCGAGCGCGCCGAGCGGAGTGCCGTCGAGCAGGACTTTCCCGTTCGCAGGTTCGATCAGTCCGGCCATCGCCGCCAGCAGGGTCGATTTCCCGGCGCCGTTGGGGCCGCAAATGGCGGTCAGCGTCCCGCGCTCGAGACTTGCCGAGACATCCTGCACGACCTCCGCAGCGCCGAGCCGGATAACGAGATTTTCGGAACTGAGAGTCATGCCAGGTTCCTCCGCATCCGGAGCAACAGGGCGAGAAAAAACGGCGCGCCGACCAGACTCAGCGCAATACCCAACCTGAGTTCGGTGACCAGCGGCAGGATCCGGCAAATGCAGTCCGCGACCAGCACCAGCAGCGCGCCGGCGAGCGCACTCGGCACGATCAGCGAGCCGGGCCTGCGGTCGGTCAGCGGACGCACGAGATGCGGCACGATCAGCCCGACAAAGCCGATGATCCCGGCGACCGCAACCCCGCTTCCCACCGCCAGGCCGATTCCGGCGATCATCAGATATTGAAGGCGAACCGGCGATACGCCCAGCGATCGGGCCGCCGCCTCGCCCAGGGTCAGGGCGTCGAGCGCCTTGCCTGTTCGCATCAGCACCGCGATTCCGGCCAGGGTCAGCGGCGCCGCCAGCCAGACATCGTTCCAGCTGCGATCGGTCAGCGCGCCCATCAGCCAGGTGACGATCTCGCTCGTCGCAAAGGCGTTGGGCGCAAGGCTGATCACCAGCGCGGTCAACGCTCCGGCGAGGCTGGCAATCATCATCCCGGCGAGGGTGAACAGCGCGATCCCGCCCCCCGAACCATTGAAATTGCGCCCGGCGATCAGCGCGAGCAGGGCCATCGCCCCG
>NZ_DBNHSF010000067.1:0-10706 GCF_057143545.1 Candidatus Andeanibacterium sp. | reverse complement strand
GCTTGATCGTAGCTCCCCACGGGCTACGCCTTCGGAATGCGCATGAACGAGACCAGCCGAATCGACCGCCGCTCGGCGCTGAAGGGCGCCGGTGCGGGCTTGCTGGTGGCGGGCCTGGCTTCCGGCGGAGCCCTGCTCTCGCGCGATTCGGCGAGCGCGGCGAACAATCCCGGCGGCTGGGCGACTGGCGGCACGGCGGCGATGCGCGATGCCGCTTCCTATCCCGATCCGTTCACGCTGGCGGACCGTGCGTGTTCGGTCACCTGCGAGCAGATCCTCGGGCCGTGCTGGGCGCCCAAGGCGCCGCTGCGGCAGGACATCAGCGAGGGCGAACCGGGCATTCCGACGCGGATGGCCTTCCGCCTGGTCGGCGCGGAGGATTGCGCCCCGATCGCAGGCGCGGAAGTCGAAATCTGGCACACCAATTGGCGCGGGACCTATTCGGGCGACGACGTCGAGGGCGGCGATTTCTGCACCACCGGCGACGAGCATGCGATCGCGGGCTATTTCTGCCGCGGGCGCGCCATCTCGGATGCCGATGGCAGGGTGACTTTCGACAGCTGTTTTCCCGGCTGGTATGGCAGCCGCGCGCTCCACATCCATTTGCTGGCGCGGATGCCCGAGCACGCCGGCGAAGCGACCACGCGCAATCTGCAGCTGGTCACCCAGTTCTATTTCCCGGCGGAACTGACCGAACAGGTCCATGCCTCGGTCGAAGGCTACGCCGAGCGCGGACAGCCCGACACCACCAATGCGACCGATTCCGTGTTGCGCAGGGCGGGCGCAGCCGATTCCTTCGTCTTCGGAACCCGGCAGATGGAAGACGGCGCCCTGCTTGCCTGGAAGACGATCGCGATCAGCCGCGGCGAGACGTGCGGCTTCCGGGGCTTCCGCGGACGGTTCTGACGCTGCGCCTCAGTCTTCCTTGCCGGCCACGCCGTAATTGATCTGCGCGTTGCGGGTCTTCTGGAATTCGGGAACGCTCATCCCCTTCATCGCCGCATAGATATCGATATTGCCGATCCCGGTGACCGCGCCGAGCTTTTCGAGCATGAAGAAGATCACCCCGTAATGGATCATCCCGATCCAGTCGCGGCGGCGGACGAGGTCCTTTTCTTCCTCGGTCAGCCCGCCCTTTTCATAGGCGGCTTCCTCGTCCTCGCGGAACAGCTTGCGCATCTCCGGCCGGGTCAGCGAATGGAGGAAGTGGTTGAGGCGGAAGCCCTTGACCGAGCGTTCGATGGTGAAGGGATAGGTGCCCTCCATTTCCTCGGCGCCGACATAGTCGCGATCGGCCCGTGCGCGCGTCACCGCCGGATCCTCGACCGGCGGATCGCCCGATCTTTCCTCGAGGATCATGGTCGCGATCGGGCACATCGAGGGCAGGAAATAGGTCTTGTGGGTCGCTTCGACCTCGGCCGAGAGCGCGCCGCGCATCATCAGCCACATCACCACTTCGGCGCCTTCCCAGCCGCCCAGCCTGGCCAGTTCGGCCACGGTCATGTCGAGCAGGCTTTCGGGGTCCTTCTCGAGCCGCTCCATGAATTCCATGTCCCATTCGGGATTGTTGAAGCCGCAGCCTTCGCCATGGACCTGGTGCGAGAGCCCGCCGGTCCCGGCGATCGCGACCTTGATGTCTTCCGGATAGGAGAGGATCGCCTGGCGGAGCGATTTGCCGAATTTGTAGAACCGCCGGGCGGAGGGCAGCGGTACGGTCAGCACGCCGCACACCACCGGCAGCAATTTGCAGGCCCAGCCGTTCTCGTCATAGTCGACCATCACCGAGAGCGGGCTGAACGCCCCGTGGTCGAGCCCCTTGCCCTGGAAATAGCTGAGGTCGAATTCGTTCGCGACCATCACCCGGGCGACATGTTCCGCGAACTTGGGATCGCCCTTGATCGCCGGGATGTCACGCGGCCCGCCGCCTTCGTCGGCGGCCTTGAATTCCTCGCCCACGCCGAGCGCGAAATGGCTGTAATGGTCGAAGAACGAGGTCATGTGGTCGTTGTAGATATAGACCAGCACGTCCGGCTGCTTTTCGCGGAACCATTTCTGGACCGGCTCGTAACCCTCGAAGATCGGCTTCCACACCGGATCGTCGAACTTTCCGGCGTCCTTGGCGAAGGCAATGGTGGGGGTATGGGAGGTGGCGACGCCACCGACGATCCTGGCCATTTTGGTCCTCTTCCATTCCGGGATAGGCCGCCCGTCTGCAGCCGAATCCCTTCGAATATCCGAATATGCCTAATCGATAGCAGAAAATCCTGCCAGATTCTTCGTCGATTTGAAGATTTCAGAGATGCGAAATTTCGCTCAGTTCCCGTCGAAATCGATCTCGTCGATGTCGACATCGTCCCAATCGTCGTCCTCGTCCTCCGGCGCGAAGGTCGCGGTCAGCATCGCCACGCCGACGACATGGCCTGCCATCGCATCGAATACCTTGTCCGGCGTGCTGCCCGGCGAGAGGTCGAGCGGCGTGTCGAGCGCGAACAGCTGGAACATGTAGCCATGGCGTTCGCCCAGCGGCGGCTTGGGCAGCAGCCATTCGCTGTTGCCGAGCGCATTCTTGCCGACGCGGGGAGGAATCTCGCCCTCCAGCAATTGTCCCTGCTGCGGAGCCAGCCCCCAGACCAGCCAGTGGCAGGCCCCGGTATCGGGGCATTGCACGACCAGCGCCAGTTCCAGCGCGCCATCGGGCGGGGCCGACCATTCGAGCGGCGGCGCGACCGAATCCTCCTCATAAGCGGTAAAGCTCGGATCGAGCTCCTCGCCGTCCGCGAATGCCGCCGAACTCAATTCGAATCCCTCGGCGCCGAGCAATTCCGGCGACGCGAGGCGGGCGATGGCAAGGCTGGCATGTCCGGCAGAAGCGGTCATTTCGATCTTTCCCTGGCAGGTGGCGGCAATCTGGAACCTTCTTTGGCAAGCCGACAGGACCACGACAAGGGCCGGCCTGCCATACAGGCTGTGGATAGCGACGAAGTCCGTCGCAAGCGGGGTTGCCCTCTTCTTCCGCGAACGCAATCAAGGAGCAATGAGGGGAAGGATATGAATCGCGCGGGACGCTGGCCGCTGTCGCTCTGCCTTGCCGCGGCGTTGGCATCGTGTTCCGGCGGCGGGTCTCCAACGTCCAACGCGCCAACGCCGACCCCTACGCCGCCCCCGGGCGGCACTCCAACTCCGACCCCGCCGCCGACCACCGGCGCCTGTTCACTCTCCAACCGGCAGGATTTCGCCTTCGACACGCTCGACGAGTGGTATTTGTTCCCCAACCTCCTCGCGACCAACGTCAACAAGGCCAATTACAGCGACCTGCAATCCTATATCGACGCCTTGGTGGCGCCGGCGCGGGCGCAGGGCCGCGACCGGTTCTTCACCTATGTCACCTCGATCCAGGAAGAGGAGGACCTGATCAATTCGGGCGCGACGGCCGGCTTCGGCTTCAGGCTGATGTATTTCAACGATGGCGGCAATCTTCGGGTGTTCGTCAGCGACAGTCTCGAGGGCGCACCGGCGCTCGGCCAGAATATCGATCGCGGCGACGAACTGCTCGGCGTCTCAACCCAGGGCGGGACAATGCTGCTGGTCAACAGCCTGCCGGCGACCTCCGGTGGCGTTTCGACCTTGATCAATGCGCTCGGGCCCGACACGCCGGGAACCACTAGGGTGTTGCGGATCCAGTATCTCGGCGGCGCGCAGATGGACGTCACGTTGGCGAAGGCCGACTTCAATATCCAGCCGGTCTCGCCGCGCTTCGGCGTCGAGACCTTCAACAATAACGGCACAACCGTCGGTTACGTCAATTTGCGGACCTTTGCCTCGTTGACCGGAAGCAGCCAGCTGCGGGATGCATTCCAGACCTTCAAGAACCAGGGCATCACCCAGGTCATTGTCGATTTGCGCTATAATGGCGGCGGGCTGGTCTCGGTCGCGGAACTGTTCGGCGACCTGATGCTGGCCAACCGGGTCGGGCAGGTGTTCAGCTACACGACCCTGCGAAGCTCGAAATCCTCGCTCAACGAAACCGACAATATCGGCAGCCAGTCGCAGGCCATCGCGGCGACCAAGATCGCCTTTATCGGCACCGGGTCGACCGCCTCGGCGAGCGAGCTGGTGATAAATGCGATCCCGCCCTACCTCGGCAACAATGTCGCGCTGATCGGCGAGAATACCTATGGCAAGCCCGTCGGCCAGTTCGCGTTCGATCTCGATGCCTGCGACGATCGCCTGCGGGTCGTCGCATTCCGGACCGAAAACGCCGACAACGAGGGCGACTATTACAACGGCCTTGCAACGACCATGCCCCGGACCTGCCAGGCCATCGACGACATCTTCACGCCCATGGGCAGCGCTTCGGAGGACATGATCGCCACCGCGCTCGACTGGCTGCGAACGGGGACCTGCACGGCCATCTCCGGCGGGTTGAAAACCACCCAGGGAGTGAGCGGCTCGGGCCTGTTGCAGCCCGAGCGTCCGACCACCGTGCAGCGCGAAGTGCCCGGCCTGTTCTAGGCTGCGCAGAGTGAACGAGGCCCGACAAATCGAAGGCTGGAAACTATCGAAGGGCGCCCGCGAGGATTTGCTGGGCCGCTTCCCGCCGCGCTACTCCCGGATCGTCGCCGATCATGTCACTTTCAAACCCGGGCCGGACAACGCGCCGATGCCCGAAATCGCCAGCGGACTTATCGTTGGCCGGGCGGATGACGCAAGCGGGGTCGAAGCGCTGGTCGTTGCGATCGGCGGCACAACCGGCCGGCCCGACGGATCGACCTGGCATATCACCTGGTCGCTCGAGCCGGGACGCAGGGCCCGCGAATCGAACGATGTGATCGCCGAACACGGCTGGACATCGCTCGAAGAATCGATCGAAATAGCGCTCATCAGGGAATCGTGGCTTTGGAAGGAAGACAAATGACGAGAACCCTGATCGTCCTCGCCGCGATGACCCTGGCCGGAATGCCGTTGCAGGCACAGGAACGCCAGCCGGGCGAATATCCGCTGACCGGGGATTCGCAGCCGCATGAAGGGATCGCGCATGGCGAAGTGCGGGGACCGTTCGAATTCCACAGCGAAGTGTTCGCAGGCACGGTGCGGCAATATTGGGTCTATGTTCCGGCCGGTTACGACCCCGCCGACCCGCCCAACCTGCTGGTGTTCCAGGACGGGCATCGCGCGGTCCGCTCCGACGGCGTTTTGCGGGTCCCGATCGTGCTCGACAATCTGATTGCCAAGGGAGATATCCCCCCGACCATCGGATTGTTCGTTACGCCCGGCAATCTGTCCCAGCATTTTCCCGAACTCGGGTGGAACAACCCCGACCATCGCTGGCAGGAATATGACGAGCTCGACGACGATTATTCCCGGCTGATTATAGGGGAAATGCTGCCGCTGGTTGCGAGGGATTGGAGCTTTTCCGACAATCCGGCCCAACGCGCGATCGGCGGCACTTCGAGCGGAGCCATCGCCGCTTTCACGGTAGCCTGGCGGCATCCCGAGGCCTTCGGCAACGTCATCTCGATGATCGGGAGCTACACCTCGATCGCGGCGCAATATTCCGATCCGCTCGGCCCGCCGGTCCCGGCCGGAGATCTCTATCCGCGAATGATCCGGCTATCGCCACCCAGGCCGCTCAGGATCTTCCTGCAGGACGGATCGAACGATCTCGACAACCAGCACGGCAACTGGTTCCTCGCCAACCAGCAAATGCTCGCCGCCCTCGAATATGCCAATCGCGCCGCCGATGCGCGCGGCGAGAGCGGACCGCGCTACGAAGTGGCCCATGTCTGGGGCGACGGCGGGCATAGCGACAGCCATGGCGGGGCGATCCTGCCCGATATCCTGCGCTGGCTGTGGGGGGAGCCTGCGACCGATTAGGCTATTCTCCAATCCCGAGTCCCTGCGAAAGCAGGGACCTCAGGCCAGAGGCTCCTGCCTTCGCTGGAGCTCATACATTTCACCACACCTCGACCGTCAGGTCGAACGGCTCGCCTTGGTCGAGATGATTGGCATGGACCACCAGCCGCGTGGGTACGAGGCTTTCGCCGCGATATTCGGGCAGCAGTTCGAAGCTCTGCATGATGCCGGTCTCGGCCAGCTCGACCATGGTTTCCTCGATCAATTGCCACTCCGCCGCCGCCTGCGGCGGGAGATAGGCGGTGTTGAGCGCGCTGTCGGTCCCGCCGAAAGCAAGCGGGACCATCATGACCCGAACCAGTTCGCCGGCTTCGACCAGCGTGGCGACATCCTCCTCGCCGGTCACGCTCGAAAAATCGGGCGCTTCATACTCGGCCAGCGCCGGCGGTTCATCCTGCGCCGCGAGCGGTGCGAATGAATATCCAGCCAGCAGGATCATTGTCGCCCCGATCGTTCCGCGCATGGTTTAACTCCAACCTCAAATCCGGCGCCACCAGTTTGCCTACCACAGGCCAGCGCCTATCCTGTCGGCAGCAAAAGCACAAAGGGAGTGAACGGGGGATGACAGCAACGGCACGGCGCGTGGTTACGGGGCATGACGCCAACGGCAGATCGATCGTGCTGTCGGATGGAGTTCCGCCGCAGAACCATACCTTGGCCGGCGCTGCGATCGGCGCCGATTTCATCGAAATGTGGAGCACAATCGAGACCGTCCCGATCCTCACTTCGGAACCCGCCCGCGAGCCGAACGATCGCAGCTTCACGATCATGCCCGCCGCCGGGCACCTGATCCGGATCATCGACATCTACCCGCCTCGCCTGGGCGGCAAGAAGACGGTGATGCATCGCACCCGCACGCTCGATTACGCGATGGTCGTCAGCGGCGAGATCGTGCTCCGTCTGAGCGACGAGGAACTGGTCCTCGGCCCCGGTGAAGTGGTCGTCCAGCGCAGCACCGACCATGCCTGGGAGAACCGCTCCGACACGGTCGCGCGGCTGGCGTTCTTCCATATCGCCGGCGAGTTTTCCGACGAGCTGATGGCCAAGCTGCCGCAACCGCTGGAATTGATGGAGTAGCAACTCAGGCGAAGCGGAAGGCCGAAACCGCTCCGTTGAGCACCACCTCGCCATAATCGCGCCTGCCCGCTTCGTCGGAGGCCCCTGCCGTGACCATCAGCGGGACGAGATGTTCCTCGCGCGGATGGCAGAGCCGCGCAAAGGGCGCGTCGGTCCAGCGGGTGAGCAGAGCCATGCGCTCGTTCGCGTCCGCGGTCGCTGCTGCTTCAAGCCAGTTGTCGAATGCAATCGAGGGCTCCTCAATTCGCGGGTCACCATAGGCACGCAAATTATGGAAGCTCATGCCCGAGCCAATCAGCAGGACGCCTTCCTTGCGTAGCGGTGCGAGCGCCCTGCCCGCTGCGAGATGGAGAGCGGGATCGAGCCCTGTGACCAGCGACAGCTGGA
Organism: Candidatus Andeanibacterium sp.; assembly: GCF_057143545.1. NCBI lineage: Bacteria > Pseudomonadati > Pseudomonadota > Alphaproteobacteria > Sphingomonadales > Sphingomonadaceae > Candidatus Andeanibacterium > Candidatus Andeanibacterium sp. The sequence goes on along the minus strand of NZ_DBNHSF010000067.1, from coordinate 3,329 downwards.
CACAGGGAATCCCGGCCTCGGGGAAGGCAACCTTCATCGGCACGAACACGCCGTGGTCGAAGCCGCGCGCCGCATCGATCCCGGTCGGCAGCCCGGCTTGCTGCAACAGCTCCATCCCGCGCTCCGCCAGCCAGGGTGCGCCGGGAGCCGGCCAGGCAAGGCGGTAGGTATCCGGCGGGAAGCCGTAATAGTCGAACACCAGGCCGGGATGCGCTTCCGCGCCGGTAAAGGTAAAGCCGCGCTCCTCCCAATGGGCCGAAACCACCAGGATCGCCTTGGGCCGTTCCGGCAGGCTCGCCGCGATCGAGCGCAGATATTCCGCCATCCCCGTCCAGATTCCGTTCGGATCGGGCATGAAGAAACATGGGCCGCCGCCGTGCGGAATATAGATGCCTGGTTGATCGCAGCCCGAAGCGCAGCTCACGGATTTTCCGGGCCGGTGAACGGATGTTCGTCGGACCAGGCGCAGCCGTTGCGGACCTCGCCACCCAGGCTGAGCGTGGCAACGAACGGATAGGTGCGGTCGGACATGCCGTCGCTGCAGGCGCCTTCGGTCAGCAGCAGGTCGAAATTCGAGCCCTGGTAGGTGCCGCTGAAGGTCAGCCCGCCGCGTCCGGCAAAGCGCGCGACCTCGATCGTGGTTCCGTCGATATTCTCCGGTGTCGAATAGACCAGCGTGGTCCCGGCGACCTCGCCGCCCCAGAACGGTTCGGTTCCGGTGAAGCGCACGGATTCGCTCTCGCCGATCACCGAGAAGGGCCTCGTGTCTTCCAGCTCGCCGGGAACGGTGGAATCGTCCGCCTGACCGCAACCCGCCAGTGCAAGGCAGAGCAGTACGCCAGCCGCACGCATGCCGGTCAACCCTCCATCCGCGCCGCGAAGGCCGCCAGCCGGGCTTCGAGCAGGTCCGCTTCCTGCGCGCTCAGCTCGCCCTTGAGCAGGCGAAAACGGAAGCGGCCGCCGGCCATATCGAGCACGCCGGTGCGTCCCTGGGCGATGTCCTCGGCGATGTAGAAAGTGTAACCCGCAGCGAGAACTTTCCAGTCGCCGGGAGCAGGGACAATCCCGGTCCTGAGGCACATCACCTTGGCGTCCTTCGGCAGTTCCGCCTCGAACGCCGCGTCGCTCTCGGACAGCGGCAAGACCACGAGGTCGCGATCCTTGTGCATCACCATCCTGTCGCCGGAGCGGGCGAGATATTTGCAGCCGGGTTCTTTCAGCGGCAGGCCGTGGGCTGTAACCGTTGCCAGGAACAGCACACCCAGCACCGTTACTGCTCCGCCGTGTCCGGGGACCGCCCGAACCAGACAAAGGCAAACTTGCCGCCCACCGCGACACCCATCGCCTGGAAATTGCTGCCTTCCCATTGCCCGGTCTCGACGATCACGCCGTTGTGCATCGAACTCTTCTTCCACCAGTCGAGCGCGGCCTGCGGCTTGGCGTCGACCTCGTGCCAATAGGCAATCTCGAACCCGTAATCGAAATAGGCGCCTTCGGTGATCTCGCTCGGCTTGTCCCACATGTTCTGGGCATAGCGATTGTCGGGCGTATAGCAGACGGGGTTCCACGCGCCCTGGTCGGACCAGCTGTGCGGGCTGCACGGCTCGCCGCTCACGGGATCGGTCGCCTTGAGCATATCGAGCCCGCCATTGGGCTGGTTCGCCATGTCATTGACATGGGCCGCGGCGACCCGGGTGAGCGAAGGCGAAATCGGAATGCGCGGCAGGCCCTTCTGCGCCCGGTAATCGTTGACCAGTTCGGCCAGCCGCTCGGAATCCCTTTGGGAAACGGCGTCGCGCGTGCCCTGCGCCTGCACCGCCACCCCGCCCAGCACCAGCGAGGCGAAGGCAAAGGCACCAGCGATCTGCAAGGCCGGTCCGGGCATCAGCGAGTCCCCCAATTTTCGAGAATCGGCATGATGCCACCGCTTCGGTGCGGGAGCGAGTCCGATTTGGTATCAGGCAGGCATGTCAGCAATTCGGGACCGGCCTTCCTTGCCATCCCCCGGCCGCGCGGGCATGACCGCCCGCAGGACGCGATCCCTATGCAGCTCGAGAGACCCTTCGCCCGCCTGCCGATCCGCTTCAGCGCCGAAGCGCTCGCGGCCGAGGCCGCGGCATTGCCCAGCGAGGCGTGGGCCAACCATCCCGACGACTATCCCGGCAACGATGCGGTGTTCCTCGTCTCCCCCGGCGGGCGGCTCGAGCAGGGCCGGATCGGGGCGATGGGGCCGACCGCATATCTCGAAGCCTCGCCCTATATCCGCCAGGTCATGGCGACGCTCGGCTGCAGCTGGAGCCGCAGCCGCTTTATGGGGCTTGGGCCCGGCGCAACGGTCGACCCGCATGTCGATGCGCATTACCATTGGCGCAACCACTGGCGGCTGCATATCCCGGTCCTGACCAATCCCGGGGTGATCTTCACCTGCGGCGGCGAGAGCGTCCACATGGCGCCGGGCGAATGCTGGATGTTCAATTCCTTCCTGCTGCACGACGTCCGCAACGGCGGCGAGGCCAAGCGCATCCACCTGGTGCTCGACACGGTCGGCGGCGGGCGGCTCCACGAATTGCTCGACCGGGCGCAGGCTCCGGGCGGCGACGCAGCCGAGCCCGAATTCGTCGCGCCCGACGGGCGCAGCGACCACACCCCGCGCTACGAGCGGTACAATGCCCCGACGGTGATGTCGCCATGGGAGCTGCGCTGCCATGTCGAGTTCCTGCTCGACCATTGCCCGCCCGCGCCCGCGCTCGAGCCGATCCGCCAGCGCCTCAGCCGCCTGCTCGACGCCTGGACCGCCGAATGGGCGGTGTCGGGCGAAGATCGCGCGCGCATCCCGGCCTATCTCGCGCTGGTCACCGCCGCGCGCGACGACCTTGCCGCGCTCGGCGCCGACCAGGTCCGGCTGACCAACGGCCTGCCGCTGCTCTACTGCCTCAGGCAGATCGTGTTCCTGATGGCGGCCGAGCGCCCCGAACAGGCGCGCCCGGCAGCCGGCATCGCCCGGTGACCACCGGCCCGCTCGAGCGCCCGGTGTTCATCGTCAGCCCGCCGCGCTCGGGCTCGACCCTGCTGTTCCAGACGCTCGCCCTCTCGCCCTCGCTGGTGACGATCGGGAACGAAAGCCACGGCGCGATCGAAGGCATCCGCGCGTTCCATCCTGCCGCGAAGGGCTGGCATTCGAACCGGCTAACCGCGGCCGATATCGCGCCCGATACGCTCGCCGAGCTCAAATCCCGCTTCGCCGCCGCCCTGCGCGACCGCGCCGGCAACCCGCCCGGCCCCGGCCAGCGCATGCTCGAAAAGACGCCCAAGAACAGCCTGCGCGTCCC
>NZ_DBNHSF010000066.1:0-8395 GCF_057143545.1 Candidatus Andeanibacterium sp. | reverse complement strand
CCTCTCCCGATCATCATGGTAGCGCTATCACGGAATTCGCGCGCATCCAAGCGCGCCGCAAGACGTGGATTGGGGAGAGCGAGGGCATGAACGAGGCAGCATCTGCCGCCGCCAATCCGGGCACGGGCAGTGCCAATGCCATTACCCGCGCGGGCGGCAATTTCCGCTGGGTGATCTGCGCGCTGCTCTTCTTCGTCATCACCATCAACTATATCGACCGGCAGGTGCTCGGCGTGCTCAAGCCGCTGATCGAGGAAGATCTCGGCTGGAGCGAGGTCGATTACGGCAATATCGTCTCTGCCTTCCAGTTCAGCTATGGCATCGGCCTGCTGGTGGTCGGGCGGCTGCTCGACAAGGTCGGCACGCGCTGGGGCATGGCGATCGCGATCGCCGTGTGGAGCCTTGCCGCGATGTTCCACGCCGCCGCGCGCAGCGTGCTGGCCTTCATGATCGCGCGGATGGCGCTGGGCGTGGCCGAAAGCGCCGCCTATCCCGGTGCGGTCAAATCGGTCGCCGAATGGTTCCCGCGGCGCGAACGCGCGCTGGGCGTCGGCTTCCTCAATGCCGGGGCCAATGTCGGGGTGATGATGACCCCGATCGTCGGACTCGCGGTCGCCTTCGCCTATGGCTGGCAGGGCGCGTTCCTGGTCACCGGCGCGATCGGCTTCCTGGTGCTGGCGGCCTGGCTGCTGCTCTACCGCCAGCCGCAGGAGCACAAGAGCGTCTCCCCACAGGAGCTCGCCTATATCGAGCAGGATGGCGAAGACCCCAATGCCAGGGAGCTCGGCTGGGGCGAAGCGATCCGCCAGCGCCAGACCTGGTATTTCATCTGCGGCAAGTTCTTCACCGATCCGGTGTGGTACCTGTTCCTGTTCTGGCTGCCCGATTTCTTTGTCACCACCCAGGGGCTCAACCTGTTCCCGACCGGCGACAGCGGCATCCTCGCGACGATTGGCCCGGCACTGATCGGGGTTTACCTGCTGGCCGATATCGGTTCGATCGCCGGCGGCTGGGTCTCGTCGCATTTCATCAAGATCGGCTGGAGTATCAACCGCGCGCGCAAGACCACCCTGTTCCTGGCCGCGCTCTGCGCCGTCCCGCTGCTGTTCGTGCTCGAGATCGGCAACCCCGCGGTGGTGGTGCTCCTGATCGGGCTCGGCACCGCCGGGCACCAGGCCTTCAGCTCGAACATCTTCACGATGATTTCCGACCTCTATCCGCGCCGCGCGGTGGCGACCGTCGCGGGCATGGGCGGGCTGGCCGGGGCGGCCGGCGGCATATTGATCGCGCAGGCGACCGGCTGGACGCTCGAACTGACCGGCAGCTACCTGCCGATCCTGATCTATGCCGGCTTTGCCTATCTGATCGCTTTCACAATCATCCACCTGCTGGTTCCGAGGATGGAGCCGGCGCCATTGAGCGAGACATCCAAGTGAACGCACTGACCCCCTCGCGCCGGCAATTCCTCGGCGGACTATCGGCCCTCCCCCTTGCCGCCTGCGCCTCCGAGGCGGCCGAACCGGTGATGGTCCCCGATTCCGAGAGCGCACCCGGCGCCGGTGAGGGCAGCCTGCACCGCGCCGCGATGTCGAAGGGCCGGCGCTTCGGCAGCGCGGTCGGCTATACCAGGCGCGGCGATCCGCGCGGCACGGTCCAGAATCCGCGATATATGGACATCATTCGCAAGGAATGCGGCATCGTGGTGCCCGAAAACGAGATGAAATGGCAATGGACCCGCCGCAACGGGCCCGACAATTTCGATTTCGAGCCGCTCGACGCGATCGTCCGCTGGGCGAAGGAGAACCAGGTCGCGGTGCGCGGCCACACGCTTTACTGGGCGCGCAATCGCTGGTTCCCCGAATGGCTCGTGAATTACGATTTCGGCGCCAACCCGGTGCAGGAAGCCGAGCGGCTGATGGTCGAACACATCCGCACGGTGACCGAGCGCTACAAGGGCATCATCCATTCCTACGACGTGGTCAACGAAGCGATCGACCACGAGACCAACGCCCCGCTCGAGACCAGTATGAGCAAGGCGATGGGCAGCGTCGAGGCGACGCTCGACCTCGCCTTCCACACCGCGCGCGAGGTGCTGCCCGATGCCGAACTGGTCTATAATGACTATATGAGCTGGGAGCCCGACCACCGCAAACACTGCGCCGACGTGCTCCGCCTGCTCGAAGGGTTCCGCAAGCGCAACGTCCCGGTCGATACGCTGGGCATCCAGTCGCATATCGAGATCTACAGTATCGATCCGGCGAGCGGGCTCGGCCCCTATGCCGAACGCGAATGGCGCCAGTTCCTCGATGAGGCGGTGGCGATGGGCTACCGGCTGATCGTCACCGAATTCGATGTCAAGGACAAGGCGCTGACCGCCGACATCGCCGAGCGCGACGCCAAGATCGCCGAATATGTCGAGCGCTATTTCGAACTGATGCTCGAATATGCGCAGCTCGGCGACATTCTCGCCTGGGGGATGGTCGATCCGTTCAACTGGCTGCAGGGCTTTGCCCCGCGCGACGACGGCTTGCTGGTGCGCGGCACCCCCTATGACGAGAACTACCAGGCCAAGCCGATGCGCGACACGCTGGCCAGGGTGCTGGCCGAGGGTACGCAGCAAAAGGCCTGACCTGGCGAGCCTCCATTGCGCCAACCAGCCGCGTCACCCTGAACCTGGTTCAGGGACCATCGCGCCTCCTGCTCAGGTCTGCATTTGTGGCGCCACGGGTGCTGGAAGCGAAGCCGTGCAAGGCACAAGCAAATCCAGCGGGAGGGGACCTTGGCTCTCAGTGCAAACAATGACGGCGCCGTCGCATGGGAGGAGCGACGGCGCCGTTGTGAACCCGGTTGCCCGGGAGTATTTGGCCAGTCCTGTTAGAAGCTGGCTCGGACCCCGAAGGAATAGCGACGGTCGTTCATGAAGAACGAGCGCGGCGCCAGCAGGCCATCCTCGTCGATCTGTTGCAAGGTCTTGGTGACCTCGTTGGTCAGGTTGGTGGCCTGGATCGCCAGCTTGATGTTCGGCGTGATCGAATAGAAGATCGACGCGTCGAGCTGTCCCGTTTCATCGTTGTAGATCGGATAATACGGGAAGATCACGTCGCGCGTGGTCAAGAGGAAGCGCGACCGCCAGTTATACGAAGCACGCATCGATAGCGGGCCCTTTTCATAAAACAGGGTCGCGTTGAAATTGTGCTTCGAAAGCTGTTCGAGCGGCAGCCTGCCGGAAGCATCGAGGTTCGAGGCCTGGCCGGCATTTTCGATCCCGCCGATCTGGCTGTTGGGCACACCCTCGCTGTCGATATAGGTGTAGTTGCCGCTGAAGCCGAGGCCGTCGAACGGCGATGGCAGGAACTCCCAAGTCTGCTGGTAGGCCAATTCGAAGCCCTTGATCGAGCCGTTTTCTTCCGTGTAGTTGGCCGGTCCGGAAACCCTGACATCGTAGGTCTGGCCGTTATTGGTGTAGGTGACGATGTTGACATCGTCATAGAAGAAGTCCTGCACCGACTTGTAGAAGCCCGTCAGGGTCAATGAGCCGACATCGTCGAAATACCATTCGAACGAGAGGTCGAACTGGTCGGCCTGCGCCGGCTTGAGCCGCGGATTGCCGGCCCTTGCGGTAAACACGAACCCGCCGCCTTCTTCGCCGCCGCCGATCGTCACGAAGTTGCGGCCATAACGGAAATCGGGCCGAGCGATTGCGCGCGAATAGGCGAAGCGGATCTGGGTTTCCTCGTTGAGTTCGAGCTTCAGATTGAGGCTCGGCATCCAGTTGTCGTAATTGTTGATCGCGTTGTCGACAATGGAACCGCCATTGGCGAAATCGGCCCGATTATAATATTCGGCCTCTCCGCCATCGCAAATGGCGGGCGGATCGAAAGCCGGGGGATTCGGATTATTCGGATCCGGCTCGGGAGCAAAGCAGCGCTCCTCATAGGTCTCACCATTGCCATGGAGGTTGGGAGACGGGAATGCGACAGAACCCAGCGATTCGAGGCTGGTGTCGACATAACGCAAGCCGACATTGCCGCTGAACAGCGGATAATCGCCATATTGGTCATTGCCGAAAGACAGCATCGCATAGGCCGCCCAGGTTTCCTCGCCGACGACCTGGATATCGGACGGCAGGAACGGAGTTCCTGAGATCACGCCAGCGCGATCCGACAGACGGAACCAACCACGATTGCCGCCGGCTGGACCAGTCTGGCCTTCGCGATAGAAATCGTCGACATCGTAAAAGAAGTCGGCCGATCCTTCGTAATCGTTGATCAGGTCGCCATTATAGTACCAGCCACCAAGGGGACCGGCTGCGTTTCCGCCGAAGAAGTTCGGGAAATCGTAAAATTCGGTGCGATCGCCGCCAAATTCATCGAAATAGACGGCGCCGCCCGAATTGCCGCCCCAGACTTCGGACAGACGGCCCCAGTTATAGGTCGTATAGCGAACCGTCTGCTCGCGGTTGGACCAGCGTCCACCGACCTTCAATCGCTTGAGGAAGCTGTCGTCACCGAAGTTGTATTGCGCATCGCCGCGGAAGGCCCATTGGTCGCCATCGCTCTGCTCGATGTGATCCATCGCCGCGCGCCAGAAAGTGAATAGCGGCGAAGTGAGGAATTCCTCGTTGCTCGACGTGGCGAGCGGCGAAGCGCCTGCCCCGGCCCAAGTCGCCACCGTGTTGAGCGGTTTGACATTGGTGATTTGGGGAAGGTCGCCCCGGAGGTCGATCATCTGGTCGGCAAAGGTCGACCCGAACACCGATACGTCGAGATTGTCGGTCGTCGCCTCGGTATATTGCGCGTCGAAATTGAACGCCCAGCGCTCGTTCGGCGTCAGCTTGAGATTGAAGCCGAAATCCTGGTTCATCGTTTCCTGGTAGACTTCGCGACGGGCGAGCGACATCTGCATGCCGCCGATCGGCGCCCGCGGATCGCTGGTGCCGGTGTCGCCCGAACGCCAGCCGGCGCCCGGCAGGGTGATATAGCCGTTTTCGAAGACGTTGTTCTCGTCGAAATCGTAGCCCGTGCCCGGTGCCGGGAAGGTGTTGTATTCCGACAGGTCGGGAGCTGCTTCATAGGTCCGCTCACCCCAGGCATTGCTGGTTTCAGCGCGGAAATATTGCAGGCTGGCTTCGACCGTCTTCGAATGGTTCTCATATTGCAGCGCACCGGCGATACCCATGCGCTCGCGGTCGAATTCCTGGATCCGGAACTGTCCGCCCAGCGGCGCGTAATAGGGGTTGCCCGGTCCGCCGATGGTCATGCCGTTGGCGTCCGTCAGCAAGGTACGGGTAACCGGCCCGGAATTGTTCGAACCCTGTGTGGTCACGCCGTCGCGCGGCTGGAAATTGGCGATCTGGATACCATGCGCCTGGCTCATCACCTGGCTGTAGGACGCGCCGACGAGGATACCGAAGACCCCGCCTTCGGTTTCCCAGGTATTGCTGATCATGCCCGAGACGTTGGGCGTCCATTCCTTGGCGAGGTCGCCATAATTGGCCTCGGCGGTGAAGCCCCAATGGAAGCCGTAATTGTCGAACGGCTTGCGGACATTGAGGTTGACCGTGCCGGCGAGGCCGCCTTCGATCATGTCGGCGGTGAGATTCTTGGCGACGATCACCGAACCCATCAGTTCGGGCGGAACGTCGGAGAAGCCGAGCTGGCGGCCGCCATTGGCGGAGAAAGTGTCACGGCCGTTGAATTCGCCGCGGACGAAATTGAGGCCGCGCACCACGACCCCCGAGCCTTCGACCGAGAAGTGGTCGGGATCGTTCGAACCGGCAAAGCGGTTGATCGCGACGCCGGGGACGCGCTGCAACGCTTCCGTCACCGAGCGGTCAGGCAACGCGCCGATGTCTTCCGCGGTGATCGCATCGACCACCGTTTCGGATTCCCGCTTGATGTCTTGTGAATTCGCAAGGCTGGCGCGAATGCCGGTGACGACGATCGTTTCCTCGTCGTCAGCCGCATCGTCCTGCGCAAAGGCCGTGGCCGAAACCAGCAGGCTGCTGACCGCAACCAGCGACGCGCCCGTCTTCAACGAAGCGCGAATAAAGCTCTCTTTCGAATTGATTCGATTGGTCGATCGCTCGCCCAAGGCACCCTCCCCTAGTATTGTTAGCGCTACCATTTCCGTCGGCAGTCGCTGTCTAGATCGCTTTTGATAACGCTACCTTTGGCCATTGGCAAGAGGTGATTCACACGCCAAAGACTGGCATTCGATCGAATCCTGTGGATGATGTGCAACAAGGAGGGTGCGAAACGAGATGCGCGAGGGCGATCACGAAATAGCGAAAGTGGTGATTGTAGGCGGCGGAACGGCCGGCTGGATGGCCGCCGCCGCCCTGTCGCGCTACCTCAATAACGGGCGCAGGAGCTTCACCCTGGTCGAAAGCGACGCGATCGGCACGGTCGGTGTCGGGGAAGCGACGATCCCGCCGATCCTCAATTACAACCAGATGCTCGACATCAACGAGAACATTTTTCTCAAGGCCACCCAAGGCACCTTCAAGCTGGGAATCGAATTCGTCAACTGGGGCAGGATCGGCGATCGCTATATCCACCCGTTCGGCAGTTACGGGCACGACCTCCACGGCATCCCGTTCCATCATCTCTATCTGCGCGAGCACGCCTATGGACAGCCCGGCGAGATCGCGAGTTATTCGATGAGCGCCGCGGCGGCGGCCCGCTCACGATTCGCCCGGCCGGCACGCGACAAGCAGGGTCCGCTCGCGCAGCTCTATTACGCGTTCCATTTCGACGCTTCGCTCTACGCCCGCTTCCTGCGCGGCATCGCGGAACAGCAAGGGACGATCCGCAAGGAGGGCAAGATCGTCACGGTCGAACGCAACGGCGAAAACGGCAACGTCACCGCGATCAACCTCGAAAACGGCGAGAAGGTCGCAGGCGACTTCTTCATCGATTGCTCGGGCTTCCGGGGATTGCTGATCGAGCAGGAACTCGAGGCCGGGTTCGAGGACTGGAGCCACTGGCTGCCGGTCGACCGGGCGCTCGCCGCGCCGACCACCAATGTGGTCGAGCCCGAACCCTTCACCCGCGCCACCGCCCATGGGGCAGGCTGGCAATGGCGCATCCCGCTCCAGCACCGGATGGGCAACGGCCATGTCTATTGCAGCGAGCATATCTCCGACGACGAGGCCGAAGCGGTGCTGCGCGCCAATCTCGAGGGAGAATTGCTCGCCGACCCGCGCCCGATCCGGTTCAAGACCGGCATGCGGAAGAAGAGCTGGAGCCACAATGTCGTGGCGCTCGGCCTCGCTTCGGGATTTCTCGAACCGCTCGAATCGACCAGCATTCACCTGATCCAGAACGGGATATCGCGCCTGCTCGGTCTGTTTCCCGACAAGGACGTCTCGCCGCTCGAACGCGACGAATTTAATCGCGGGATGCGCGAATTGTACGAGGACGTGCGCGACTTCGTGATCCTGCATTACAAGGCCACCCAGCGCGACGACACGCCCTTCTGGCGCTATGTCCGCGACATGAGCATCCCGGATTCGCTGGACCAGAAAATGCAGATGTGGGACTTGCACGGGCGGATCTTCCGCGAGGGTGCCGAGTTGTTCGGCGTAACCAGTTGGGTCGCGGTAATGCTGGGACAGAACATCTGGCCCGGCAGGCTCGATCCGATTGCCGATACGCTCGACCGCGACAAGGTCGCGCAAGCGATGGAGCAGATGCGTGAGGGGTACGAGAAGATGGCCTTGAGCCTGCCGACGCAGGTCGAATTCCTCAAGCGTGCGCAGGCCTGGGCCGCCCAGGACGAAAGGCTGGAAATGAAGTTGCCGGAGGCGCACGCCCGATGAATCCCAATCCGATCCGCAAGATCGTTATCGTCGGCGGCGGAACCGCCGGCTGGATGGCCGCCGCTGCGCTGTCGCGCATCATGGGCGGCCTGCCCGGGCTGAAGATCGAATTGGTCGAAAGCGATGCGATCGGCACGATCGGCGTAGGCGAGGCGACGATCCCGCAGATCCTCCTGTTCAACCAGATGCTGGGACTCGACGAGAACGAGTTCGTCCGCGAGACCCATGCGACCTACAAATACGGCATCGAGTTCGTCGACTGGACAAGGCTCGGCCATTCCTATGTCCATCCTTTCGGCCATTACGGGCTCGATATGATGGGAATCGAGTTCCACCATCACTGGCTCAAGGGCCGCAGCCTCGGCGACACGAGCGAGCTCGACGAATATTCGCTGTCGGTCGTCGCCGGGAAGCTGGGGCGGTTCATGCGACCGCGCCCGGAAAATGCCAACTCCCCGCTTGCGAAGATCTCCTATGCCTTCCAGTTCGATGCCGGACGCTATGCCCGCTATCTGCGGCGGCGGGCCGAAGAAAACGGCGTGGTCCGGACCGAAGGCAAGATCGTCACGGTCG
>NZ_DBNHSF010000065.1:0-4232 GCF_057143545.1 Candidatus Andeanibacterium sp. | reverse complement strand
CTCCACTTCACCTCGGGCGGCAGGCTCATCAGGATCGCGTCGATATTGCCGCCAGTGCGCAGGCCGAACAGGGTCCCGCGGTCGTATACCAGGTTGAATTCGACATAGCGCCCGCGCCATTCGAGCTGTGCCTGCTTCTCCGCCTTGGTGAATTTCTGCCCCATCCGCTTGCGCACGATCTTCGGGAACACGTCGAGGAACGCCTTCCCGACGTCTTGCGTGAACGCAAAGTGCCGCTCGAACGCGGCATCGTCTTCGCATTCGAGATGGTCGTAGAAGATCCCGCCGACTCCGCGCGCGACATTGCGGTGCGGGATGAAGAAATAGTCGTCCGCCCATTTCTTGAACCGGTCGTAATAGGTCGGGTTGTGGCGCATGCAGGCGGCGCGGAAGGCGGCGTGGAACGCTTCGGTGTCCTCGTCATAGGGGATCGGCGGGTTCAAGTCCGCCCCGCCGCCGAACCACGCCTTGCTGGTGGTGAGGAAGCGGGTGTTCATATGCACCGCCGGGACATGCGGGTTCGCCATATGCGCGACAAGGCTGATGCCGGTGGCGGTGAAGCCGGGATTGTCCTCGTCGGCGCCGTTGATGGTGCCGGCGAAGCCCGGCGCGAATTCGCCCGACACGGTCGAGACATTGACCCCGACCTTTTCGAACACCTTGCCCTTCATCACCCCGCGCACGCCGCCGCCGCCTTCGGAGCCGTCAGCGGTCTCGCGGTCCCACGGGATATATTCGAATGTCGCCTTGCTCCCCGCATCGCGCTCGATCGCCTCGAACTCGGCACAGATCGAGTCGCGCAGGCTTTCGAACCAGTCGCGGGCCTTTTCGGTCTGGGCGCTCCAGTCGGTCATGGAGAAACCCTTGCCATGGCGCGCCCGCTGCGGCAAGGAACGGTGATGGTTCCCCTTTCGTTCGCAGGTCAGGAATTCGCGTTGGTGGCTGGCCGCGCGCTCTATTGGCCGCGCGAGCAGGCGCTGCTGGTGGCCGATTTGCACCTCGAAAAGGCGAGCTTTTATGCCCGTCACGGGCAGCTTCTGCCGCCCTATGACAGCCGCGAAACGCTCGAACGGCTGGCCGATGCGATCCGCGCGACCGGGGCGAAGCGGGTGTTCACCCTCGGCGACAATTTCCATGATAGCGAAGGACTCGACCGGCTCGAGCCGCACGCCGCGGGCATGCTCCACGCGCTGACCCGCGCGGTCGACTGGGTGTGGATCACCGGCAACCACGATCCGGCGCTCTCGGCCAAGGCCGGGGGGACGCTGGCCGAGGAACTCGAGGTCGGCGGGCTGCTGCTGCGCCACCAGGCGAAGCGGGGCGAGACTCGCCCGGAACTGTCGGGCCATTTCCATCCCAAGCTCAAGGTGACGCTGCGCGGCCGTTCGATCAGCCGCCCTTGCGCGGTGGTCGGCACGTCACCAGATAATGGAGGCCGCATGATCCTCCCGGCCTTCGGCGCGCTGACCGGGGGGATGGATGCGGCGGACCCGGCGATCCTCGATGCCATGCAGCCGGCCCTGGCGATCCACGCCATGGTCCAGGCAAAGGACCGGCTTGTCAGGTTTCCGCTCTGGCAAGCGGCGGCATGACGCCAGCCCGGCCGGGCCGGTCCGTTTGCCCCCTTTCGCTGGCCTTAGAATCCCTCTAAGACGCGCGCTTCGTATCGAACAGACAACAGGAGTAGCCTTATACCACCTCCCCCACGGCGAGTAATGACGCCCCCCGTCAAGAGCGGGCCGCGTTACGATCATCTCATCCAGTCCGAGAAGGTTCGCGTGATCGACGAGAACGGCGAGAACCTGGGTGTCATGTATACCGCAGAAGCGATGGAACAGGCCGCCGGCGTCGGCCTCAACCTGGTCGAAGTCTCGCCCAATGCCGATCCACCGGTCTGCAAGTTCCTCGATGTCGGCAAATATCGCTACGAGGCCCAGAAAAAGGCCAATGCCGCGCGCAAGACGCAGAAGACGCAGGATATCAAAGAGATAAAGATGCGCCCGAACATCGACACGCATGATTACGACGTGAAGATGCGGAGCGTCACCCGCTTCATCGAGGATGGCGACAAGGTGAAGGTCACCCTGCGCTTCCGTGGCCGCGAGATGAGCCATCAGGAGCTCGGCATGGACCTGCTGAAACGGGTCCAGGACGATGTCGCCGAATTCGCCAAGGTCGAAGCATATCCGCGGCTCGAAGGCCGCCAGATGCTGATGGTGCTGGCGCCGAAATAGGCTGGCCCGAAAATCACGAACTCACGAAGGGGCGCGGCGAAGGCTGCGCCCTTTTCGACTGGCGCTCAGTTGTCCTCGTCTTCCAGGCTTTCGCGGCCCAGGATTTCGGCCATCTGCTGCTGCAGCAGTGGGTCCCATTGCTTGCGCAGTTCCCGCACGCGATCGATCATCGGCTGGTTTTCCCACGGCGGGATTTCGAAATCGTAATAGTCGGCGATATCGCGCGTCGAGCGCCGGTCCATCTCCTCGAACGCGGACGCCATCTCCAGCGCGCGACTGTGCGAAACGCCGAGCGCCTCGTAGGCCGACCGGCCCATGCGCAGCGAAGAGTCATAGGTCTCGCGGATGACGTCGCGGCAGCCGAGCGACCACAATTCGAACACGTGGTTGCGGTCATAGGCGCGGGCGATCACATGCACCTGGGGGTAGTTCTTGAGGACATGGGTCAATAGCCGGTTGGTGGCCGCGCGGTCGTCGATCGCGATGATCAGCAGCCTCGCCCTGGCGATGCCGGCCGAATGCAGCAGGTCCGGCCGCGTCGCATCGCCATAATAGGCGCGGATCCCGAACTTGCCCAAAATCTCGATCTGGCGCGAACTGTAATCGATCACGGTCGCGCGATAGCCTGCGGTGTCGAGCATCCGGTCGACGATCCCGCCGACCCGTCCCCGGCCCGCGATGATGATCTCGCCGGTGTCCTCGATCGTATCGAAGGCCCGTTCGCGCCCCCGGTCGAAATGCGGGACGATCAGCCTGTCGTAGAGGATGAACAGCAGCGGGGTGACCAGCATCGAGAGCGCCACCACCAGCAACAGCTCTTCTGCCAGCGCGGCCGGCATGACCTGGTTGCCCACCGCGAAGGACAGCAGCACGAACCCGAATTCGCCGGCCTGCGCCAAAGCCAGCGAGAACAGCCAGCGGTCCTGTCCGCGGATTCCGAACAGCCCGCCGAGCACGTAAAGGACCACCAGCTTGGTCACGATCAGCACCGCGGTCCAGCTCAGCACGCTCTGCCAGTCCTCGACCAGCAGCGCGAAATTGATCCCCGCGCCGACCGTGATGAAGAACAGGCCGAGCAACAGCCCCTTGAACGGATCGATGTCGGATTCGAGCTCGTGCCGGTATTCGCTGTTGGCGAGTACCACGCCCGCCAGGAACGTGCCCAGCGCGGGGGACAGCCCGACCGTCGTCATCAGCAGCGCGATGCCGACCACGAACAGCAGCGCGGTCGCGGTGAACAATTCGCGCAGCCCGGCCATGGCGATGAAGCGGAAGATCGGGCGGGTCAGGAAGTTCCCGGCCAGGGCGATGAAGGCGATCGCCGCCAGCGTGGCAAGGCCCGACAGCCAGGCCGGCAGGCCTTCGAGGATGCTGCTCTCAGGGCCATGTCCGCCCGCCCCCGCATGGCCGGCGGCGGCCCCGGCGGCGAGTTCGGGGACCGCCAGCAACGGGATCACCGCCAGCATCGGGATGACCGCGATGTCCTGGAACAGCAGGACCGAAAAGCTCGACTTTCCGCCCTCGGTCTTCATCAGCCCCTTCTCGTCGAGCGTCTGGAGGACGATCGCCGTCGACGACAGGGCGAGGATCATGCCGATCACCAGCGCCGTCTGCCACCTTTCACCGGTGAGCAGCGCGACCGCCGCGAAGACCAGCATCGTCACCAGCACCTGGCCACCGCCGAGGCCGAGCAGGCGCCCGCGCATCTCCCACAGCTTGCGCGGTTCGAGCTCGAGCCCGATCAGGAACAGCATCATCACGACGCCGAATTCGGCGAATTGCTGCAACGAACCGACATCCACCCCGAGCACGACCAGCGCCGGGCTGATTGCCATGCCCGCGATCAGGTAACCGAGCACCGAGCCGAGGCCGAGCCGGGTCGCAATCGGCACCGCCAGCACGCCGACGCCGAGCAGGATCGAGGCAAGCAACAGGAAGTCGGCCATCGGCAAGTGCTAGATTGGAACCGCCGGCACCTCAAGCGGAGAGAGGAGCGGA
>NZ_DBNHSF010000064.1:0-2113 GCF_057143545.1 Candidatus Andeanibacterium sp. | reverse complement strand
GGTCATGCCCGCGCCGCCCTCAGCCCTTCTTGAGGTGACGGCGGCCGAGCAGTTCGGCGATCTGCACCGCGTTCAATGCGGCACCCTTGCGGAGGTTGTCCGAAACGCACCACAGCGAGAGCCCGTTGTCGACCGTCGGATCTTCGCGCACGCGGCTGATGAAGGTCGCCCCGTCGCCGACGCATTCGATCGGGGTGACGTATCCGCCGTCCTCGCGCTTGTCGACCAGCATGCAGCCGGGCGCCTCGCGCAGGATTTCCATCGCTTCCTCGGCCGAGATTTCGTTCTCGAATTCGAGGTTGATCGCTTCGGAATGGCCGACAAACACCGGCACCCGCACGCAGGTGGCGGTCACCTTGATCTTCGGGTCGAGGATCTTCTTGGTTTCGACCACCATCTTCCATTCCTCCTTGGTCGACCCGTCCTCGAGGAACACGTCGATATGCGGAATGACATTGAAGGCGATCTGCTTGGTGAATTTGTTGACCGATACCTGGTCGCCGACGAAGATCGCGCGGCTCTGTTCGAACAGCTCGTCCATCCCCGCCTTCCCGGCGCCCGAGGTCGACTGGTAGGTCGATACCACCACGCGCTTGATTGTCGCCGCATCGTGCAGCGGCTTGAGCGCAACCACCATCTGCGCGGTCGAGCAGTTGGGATTGGCGATGATGTTCTTCTTCGTGTAGCCGTCGATCGCGTCCGGGTTCACCTCGGGCACGATCAGCGGCACGTCAGGGTCCATCCGGTAGAGCGACGAATTGTCGATCACCACGCAACCCGCCGCCGCCGCCTCGGGCGCATATTCCTTGGCCGGTCCCGAGCCCGCCGAAAACAGCGCGATATCCCAGCCGGACCAGTCGAAATTCTCGATGTTCCGGCATTTCAGGATCTTGCCGGTGTCGCCGAATTCGATCTCGGTGCCCTGCGAACGCGGCGACGCAACCGCCGCGATCTCGTCGCACGGAAAATCGCGCTCGGCGAGAACGGCGAGCATTTCGCGCCCGACATTCCCCGTCGCTCCGACAACCACAACCCGGTAACCCATCGCAATTCCCTCAAAACCAATTTGCTAAAGAAAAAGGCGCCCTGGCCAGTGAACCAGGACGCCTTTGTGAAACTCTCTCGTTTCGGCGGTAGGGCTCAGCCCTCCTGGCTCGCGGTTTCCCTGCGCTCGGTAATTCGGGCCCGCTTGCCGGTCCGGCCGCGCAGGTAATAGAGCTTGGCCCGCCGCACGACGCCGCGGCGAACCACGGTGATCGAATCGACGATCGGCGAATAGAGCGGGAAGACGCGCTCGACACCCTCGCCGAACGAAATCTTCCGCACGGTAAAGTTGGAGCCCATGCCGCGGTTCGACCGGGCAATGCATACGCCTTCGAAATTCTGGATACGTTCGCGGGTGCCTTCGATAACTTTCACACCCACGCGCAGGGTGTCGCCCGCGCGGAAATCGGGAATGTCCTTCCCCGACTTGGCGATTTCTTCCGCCTCGATCTGCTGGATCAGGTTCACGATCCTAGTCCTCGTCTTCACGCCGCGCGCCAGAGGCAGGCTGGTCCCGAGCGCCCCTGTGGCGTTCCCAAAGGTCCGGCCTGCGTAACCGTGTGTCCTCGATCGAGCGTTGCTTGCGCCACGCCGCGATCTTCGCATGATCCCCCGATCGCAGCACTTCAGGGATCGTGCGCCCTTCCCATTCCTGAGGTCGGGTATAATGCGGATATTCGAGGAGCCCTTCTTCGAAGCTCTCCTCGGTACCGCTTGAAGGCGCGCCCATTACGCCGGGAAGCAGGCGAATGCAAGCGTCTAATAGCGCGATGGCCGCCGGCTCCCCGCCCGAGAGCACGATGTCCCCGAGCGAGACCTGCTCGATCTCTCGCGCTTCGAAAATCCGCTCGTCGAAGCCCTCGAACCGGCCGCACAATATGGTGACGCCGGGGCCGGCTGCGAGCTCGCGAATCCGCGCCTGGGTGATCGGCTTGCCGCGCGGCGTCATGGCGAGGACGGGACAATCCGGCTGCAGGGCTGTTGCATGGTCGACCGCCGCTGCCAGCACATCGGGTTTAAGCACCATTCCCGCCCCGCCCCCGGCCGGCGTGTCATCGACCGTGCGGTG
>NZ_DBNHSF010000063.1:0-7369 GCF_057143545.1 Candidatus Andeanibacterium sp. | reverse complement strand
AAGCGATTGTCTACGTCGAGCGGGCGATCCGCCACAATCCGCTTGATCCTGGCCTCGGCGTGTTCCTGCACGCTTTGGCGATGGCGATGATGGCGCAGGAGCGCTGGGACGAAGCGTTGCCGGTGTGGGAGCGGGCCTATTCCATGCGGCAAGACTGGATCGTGGTGCTGGCGCAGGGGATCATCCTGCTGGTCAATCTCGATCGGATGGAGGATGCCAGGGCGATAGCCGTGAAGCTGCAGGAACAAATGCCCGGTTTGACCAGCACCAAGCTGATGGACCTGTTCTTCAAGGCTACGGCGCTGAACCGGCAGCTGTGGGTCGATTCCCTGGTTGCCGCGGGTTTCCCCGAATGAGCAGTCCCGACATCTTCCTTAGCTACAACCGCGAGGATGCCGCGCGGGCGAAGCATTTCGCCGACGGCTTCGCGGCCGAGGGGTTCGAGGTCTGGTGGGACGTGTCGCTGCGCAGCGGCGAGGCCTATGACCAGGTCACCGAGGAAGCCCTGTCGAACGCCAAGGCAGTCGTCGTCCTGTGGTCGCCGCGGTCGGTGGTCTCCCGCTGGGTCCGCGCCGAAGCGACCGAGGCCGAACGCAACAAGACGCTGCTGCCGGTAATGATCGAGCCGTGCAAACGTCCGATCATGTTCGAACTGGTCCAGACCGCCGAGCTCTCGCACTGGCGGGGCGATACCGACGATGCGGCTTGGCAGGCATTCCTGGGCCATGTCCGGAGCTTCGTCGGGAAAGACGTCCCGGCCCCCGCCACCGAATCCCCCCAGGGGAAGCCCGGCCAGACCTCGGTCGTGGTCCTGCCCTTTGCCAACATGTCGAACGATCCCGAGCAGGAATATTTCGCCGACGGCATCACCGAGGACATCATCACCGACCTCAGCAAGGTCTCGGCGCTGATGGTGATCGCGCGCAACACCGCCTTCACCTTCAAGGGCAAGCATGTCGATATCAAGGATGTCGCGCGCCAGCTCGGGGTGACCCATGTCCTCGAAGGCAGCGTGCGCAAGGCCGGGAACCGGCTGCGGATCACCGCCCAGCTGATCGACGGCGCGACCGGCGGGCATGTCTGGGCCGAGCGCTACGACCGCGAGCTGGCCGATATCTTCGATATCCAGGACGAAATCTCCGAAGCGATTGTCGGGGTGCTCAAGCTCAAGCTGCTGCCGGCGGAAAAGAAGGCGATCGAAGTCCGCCTCACCAAGAGCGCCGAGGCCTATGATCATTACATCCGCGCCCGTGCGCTGCGCGCGACGATGATCCCGGCCAGTATGCGCAAGGCGATCGGCGCCTATCGCAAGGCGCTCGAACTCGACCCCGAATTCGCGATGGCCTGGGCCGGCCTCGCCAGCAACCTCATGGTCGTGGGCTCCCTGTTCCCGGGCAGGGCCGACATTTCGCAGGATGAGATCGACCAGGCAATCGACCGGGCGGCCAGCCTGGCCCCCGGCTTGCCCGATGTCGTCGCGAGCACGACCCAGTTGAGCCTGGCGAGGCACGACTGGGAGAAGGTGGAAGACTGCATCAGCCGGTTCGAGGAACTGCAGGACAACAACTGGACCGCGCACAGCACCGCATTGCTCGTGCTCGGCCGGGCCAATGCCGCGGTCGACCAGCAGCGCAAGGTCGCCAATGCCGATCCGCTCTCGGTTGGCGCCTCCTGGGCCCTGCAATTCGCGCTCGATTGTGCCGGCCGGCTCGATGAAGCCGATGCGGAATACGAGAAGACCAAGGATTTTGCAGGATCGCGGGCGACCTTCGAATGGCAGGCCTGCGCCAGGATGATGGCGCTGAAGGACCATGCCCGGCTGAAGCAGCGGTTCCTGCTCAATGCGCACGAGCAGGATCAGCGACAACCCTATGCGCTTGCCCTGGCCGAAGCGATCGACGATCCAAAGCAGGCCCTTGGCATCCTGCGCGATGCGTTCGAAAATCCCGCCAACAGGTCGGTCCTGGTGATGGACGGGATCGCGCATTGGGCGGCCTATTTCGGCGACTTCGACCTCGCCCTTGCCGCCTTGCGCCTGGCGATCCTGGAGCTTGCCGGCACCTTTCTCATGGACCTGTGGCATCCCAATTTTGCGCCGATGCGCCGCGATCCGCGCTTCAAGCAGATCGTGATCGACCTTGGCCTTCCCGATCACTGGCGCAAGAGCGGGAACTGGGGCGATTTCGCGCGACCGGTGGGCGACGACGATTTCGAGCTGGTGACTCCTTGAGCGGCGCAACTGCTCCACCCTTGTCCTTTGCACGGGGCGGCGGAAAAGCTAATCAACGGCCATGACAGAGAATCAGACGACTTCACCGCGCGAGGCTGTTGCCGTGTTCGGCAATGCCGACGACCTCGAACAGGCGATAGACGAACTGCTCAGCAATGGCTTCGACCGGGCCGAAATCAGCCTCCTGGCGGGCGAGCACGCGGTCGAGGAAAAGCTCGGGCACAGATACCGCAAGGCGACCGAACTGGAGGACGATCCCGAGGTTCCGCGCATCGCCTATGTCGCGCGGGAATCGATCGGCGAAGCGGAAGGCGCGCTAATCGGCGCACCGCTCTATGTCGCGGCGACCCTCGCGACGATTCTGGTGCTCTCCTCGGGCGGCACGCTGGCCGCCGCGATTGCCGGGGCGGTTGCCGCCGGGGGCGCGGGCGGAGCGTTCGGCGCGGTGCTGGCGAAGATGGTCGGCGATCACCATGCACGCCATATCGAACGCCAGATCGAACATGGCGGGCTGCTGCTGTGGGTGCGGACCTGGGACGCGGCGGACGAGGCGCGCGCGGTCGAAATCCTGAAGCGCCATTCGGGCAACGACGTGCATGTCCACGGGGGCTGATCCCCGGCGGTGATCCGCCCGGGTGGTTCAGGCGCCCGGCGAGGCGTCGAGCCGGACCTTTTCCCTCGCAACCTCGACTTCGGTAAAGGCGCGCGGGCTCTTGCTCTGCATCATCCGGTCGGCCAGCGGGTAATAGCCCGACGGCAGCGCCGCGAGCGGCATGCCGGCCGAGGCCAGCTCATAGGGCGAGACGCGGTGGCGGGTCATTAGCCCGTCGGTCCCGTCCTCGATCAGCTCGGTCTCGAATTTGAGGCCCTGTCCCGCATCCTTCGAGCGGGCGACCTTGGCCACCGCCAGCTGCCCCGAACCGAGGTCGAGCACGAATGTGGTGCCTTTGGGAACGCCCGTGAGGCCTTCGATCCAGGCCCCGGTCTTGGAGAGATTGCGCAGCATGACGGTGTAATAATGATCCTCGTGGATCAGGCCGACTTTGCGGAACAGGGTCTTGCGGTCGGCGCGATAGCGCGGCGGACCCGACGGGGTGAAGACCAGCTTGCCGGTTTCGAGCCGGCGCAGGACTTCATCCTGGGTCAGCGGCTTCGAATAGATGTAGCCCTGGACCAGCGACGCGCCGCGATCGCAGACCAGCTTGAGCTCGTCCATCGCTTCGACGCCCTCGGCGACGGTCTCCATGCCGAGCGCCTGGGCGAGCGCGACGATCGCGGAAATGATCGCCGGGTTGGTGTTGCCGCTTTCTGTGCAGCCGCGCACGAAGCTCTGGTCGATCTTGATCTTGTCGAACGGCGCGCGGTTGAGATAGCCGAGCGAGGAATAGCCGGTCCCGAAATCGTCCATCGAGAGGCGCACGCCGATCTTCTTCAAGGTGGCGAACATCTTGTCGACCGCCTCGACATCGCCGACGAAGACGCTCTCGGTGATCTCGAGGTCGAGCCGCGAGGGGTCGAGACCGCTTTTCGACAGGGCCGAAACCACGACCTTGGGCAGGTCCTCGTTCATGAATTGCCGGGCCGAGACGTTGACCGCGACCTGCAGGCCGTCGGGCCATTGCGCCGCATCCATGCAGGCCTGGCGCAGCGCCCATTCGCCCAGCTTGATGATCAGGTCGCTCTTCTCCGCGATCGGGATGAACAGGCCGGGATTGACATTGCCGAGTTCGGGATGCTCCCAGCGCATCAGCGCCTCGAACGCCTTGACGCAATTGTCCTTCGGGTCGACGAGCGGCTGGTAGCTCAATTGCAGCTCGCCGCGGGCCAGCGCGTCGCGCAGTTCCTCCTCGATCCGGTGGTGGTTGGCCGAAGCTTCCTTCAACTCGGCCGAATAGAAGCGATAGACGCCGCGACCCGCGGACTTGGCGGCATAGAGCGACATGTCGGCGGCGATGTTGAGCTCGTCGCTCTCGATCCCGTCATAGGGGGCGATCGCCACGCCGATCGAAGTGCCGATGATCGCGCGCTTGCCGGCGAGCGAATAGGGCTGCGAGAGCATCTGGATGATGCGGGCGGCAAGGTCCGCCAGCGCGCCGCGGTCGTCCATGTCGGGCAGGATCACCTGGAATTCGTCGCCGCCCAGCCGGCCGATCTCGCCGCTGTCCTTGACCACCGCCTGCAGCCGCTGGGCGACCTGCTTCAAGAGCTCGTCGCCGGCCGCGTGGCCGTGCGTATCGTTGACCTGCTTGAAGCGGTCGAGATCGAGCATCATCAAGGCGCAGCTGCGCTTGGCCAGCTTGTATGCGTCGAGGATCGATTTCAGCCGTTCCGCCATCCGGCGGCGGTTGGCGAGCCCGGTGAGCACGTCGTATTGCGATTGCTGCTCGGCTTCGAGCTGGCGCTGGTATTCCGGGGTGATGTCGATCGAACTGCCGCGATAGCCGTGGAAACTGCCGCGGTTGTCGACCAGCGGCCGGCCATAGAGCCGCCACCAGCGTGGCGGGCCGTTGTCCGGCACCACTTCGACCACCTGGTTCTCGATCTTGGAATGGGCCCTGAGCTGGAAGCCGAGGGTTCGCTGGCCCTTGCCGCCGCCTTCGTGATGGGCATCCCTGAAGAATTCGGTCAGCGGCTTGCCGATCGGGTCGGCGGCCTTGCCGAGCAGCGACAGGCCCTGTGGCGAAAGGTAGCTGAGTCTGCCGTCCTTGTCGGTCGCCCAGAAGCAGCCGACCCCGACCGCCTCGATCTGGTCGAGCACATCCCGCCGGCTTACCCTGGAAGCCACCTTTGCGGACGGTGCCTCCATCCGCCGGGACTTCCCGGAATCCTTGAGAAAACCCAATGCCAAATGTCCGACCCCTCTCAGACCGGGCAGTTTTACTGCCTCGTGCAAGGTCTCATGCCAGCTTAACCGCTTAGAAACAGTTAACGGGCCGGTAGCCATGCAATCGCCGGGAAATGCACGCCCCGACGCCAGGTAGAATCCCTGGCTGTTCCTGCCGAACAGGAGTCCTGGGGGTGCGCCGCACGTCCTATCCGCGATGGCGATTCTTTCGGTGGCTAAACGGTTTCTCCGGTTGTAACGGCCCGTTCGCCATGCGATTCGCGAGGCGGGGGATCGAGATGGACCAATTGCTGAAGGACCGGTCGAGCGTGTGGCTCTTCGCGCTCGGGGTGGTAGCGGTAACAGCCGGCGTATTGCTGCACCTGCCAATGTTCTGGATGGGCCGCGACATGGGCTTCCGGATGGCCGGGATGCCGATGGATCCCGGCATGATCGCGGGCATGTACATGATCCTCGGCGGGGTCGCGCTTTCGGCTTGGGGCCTGTTGCCCAAGCGGGTGGCCGAGCAGGTCGCCGCCTCGCGCCATATCAGCGTCGCCGCGCCCGAGGACGCGCCGCTCCAGCGCGCGCACTGGCAGCTGATGGCGGTGCTGGTGGTGGCCTTGATCATCGACATCATGAAGCCCGCCTCGCTCGGTTTCATCATGCCGGGGATGACCGCCGAATACGGCGTCGACCGGTCGGTCGCCGCGTTGGTGCCGTTCGCCGCGCTCGCGGGCACCGTCACCGGCTCGATCTTCTGGGGGATCATGGCCGACATCTACGGCCGCAAGGCGACGATCATGCTGTCGGCGGTGATGTTCGTCGGCACTTCGATCTGCGGCGCGATGCCCTCGCTCACCTGGAACATCATCATGTGTTTCCTGATGGGCATGTCGGCCGGCGGGATGCTGCCGGTCACCTATGCGCTCCTCGCCGAAGTGATGCCGAGCAAGCATCGCGGCTGGGCGCTGGTGCTGGTCGGCGGGCTGGGTTCGGCCGGCGGCTATGTCGCGGCGAGCGGGTTTTCCTCGTGGCTCGAACCGATTTTCAGCTGGCGGATCCTGTGGCTGTTGAACCTGCCGACCGGGCTGATCCTGCTGGCGATGGGCCGGCTGATCCCCGAATCCGCCAAGTTCCTGCTCGCGCGCGGGCGCCGGGCCGAGGCGCAAAAGGCGATGGCGCGCTTCGGCACCACCAGCCACACCCATGGCGTGGAAGAGGAGGACGTCGATTTTGCGCCGCTCCATCTCGATCCCGAACACGGAGCCGAGCGGCCCAAGGGCGGCATCTGGATGCGCGGGTTCCGCGGCAAGTCGGCCGCGCTCACCACGTTGGCGCTGGGCTGGGGGCTGGTCAATTTCGGGCTGCTGCTATGGCTCCCCGCGGCACTGGTCGAACGCGGCCTGCCGATGGCGGCGGCCTCGAAGCTGATCGCGCAATCGGCGTTGGTCGCCTTCCCGACCGTGTTCGTGGTGGCCTTCTTCTATAGCCGCTGGAGCACCAAGGGCTCGCTGCTCGCCGCGACCGCGATCACCGGGATCGGGCTGGTGGGCGTGCTGGCGATGGATACGGTGGGGCTGGCGCTCCCGCCGGTCGCGATCCTCGCCTTCCTCATCATCGGCACCAATGCGATGCTGGCGATCCTGTTGCCCTATACCGCGGAGAGCTATCCGCTGCATATTCGCGGGCGGGCGACCGGCTGGATCGCCGCCTGCACCAAGGGCGGCGGGCTGGCCGCACAGGGGCTGAGCATTGCCGCGCTCACGCCGCCGCTCGGCCTCGCCGCGGCGATGATCGCGGGGCCGGTGGTGGTGGGCCTCGCGCTCGGCCTGCTCTACTGCGCCGAAACCCGCGGGATCGACCTCAGGACCGTCGACCGGGGCGGATCGCGAACCGCCTAGATCCGGTCCATCCTGAGCCAGCCGTCCTCGCCCATCCAGACCTTGCCGAGCGCGGCTTCCGCCGCCTGCGCCTCGAGCCGGTTGCCGAGCCTGCGCTCGGTCCGCGCCAGGCCGAACAGCGCCGGGCCGCTATTGGGCGCTTCGACCAGCGCCGCGCGGAAGGCGTCGCGCGCTTCGGCAAACTGGCCAGCGGCGTAATAGGCCGCGCCGAGCGACTGGGTGACCGGGTAGTACCAGTAGGGCGGCTCGGTATAGGGGACCAGCTTCTGCAGTTCGGCCGCCTTGGCGAAATGGCCGATCGCGGATTTGGCATTGCCGGTTTCGAGCGCCAGCCGGCCGCGCGCCACTTCGGCGGCGAGGGTGATCAGCGTATCGGCCGGGAAGCCGCCTTCGGCCATCGCCACGATCTCC
>NZ_DBNHSF010000062.1:0-10262 GCF_057143545.1 Candidatus Andeanibacterium sp. | reverse complement strand
TCGATGTGCAGCGCGCGGCCGAACTCGCCCATGCGGTCGGCGCGCTGCTGCTGGTCGATGGCTGCCAGGCGGTCCCGCGGCTCAAGGTCGATGTTGCAGCGCTCGGTTGCGATTTCTACGCCTTCAGTGCGCACAAGCTCTATGGCCCGACCGGGATTGGCGCGCTGTGGGCGCGCGAGGAAATCCTCAGGGCAATGCCGCCCTACCAGGGCGGCGGGGCGATGATCGACCGGGTGACGTTCGACAAGACCACCTACGCGCCCGCGCCGCAGCGGTTCGAAGCCGGGACGCCCGCGATCACCGAAGCGATCGGGTTCGGTGCGGCGGTCGATTACGTCACGCGGATCGGGATCGACGCAATCGAGCGGCATGAGCGCGATCTCGTTGCCCGGTTGCGCGATGATTTGCGCGGGATGAACGACATCACCATCTTCGGCCCGGAGGATTCGCTCGGGATCGTCAGCTTCGCCATCGACGGCATCCACCCGCACGATCTCGGCACGATCCTCGACGAAGCGAATGTCGCGATTCGCGCGGGCCATCATTGCGCCCAGCCGCTGATGGACCATCTCGGAATTGCCGCGACCGCGCGCGCCAGTTTCGGCATCTACAGCGACGAGGGCGATATCGATGCGCTGCTCGCCGGGATCGAGCGAACCAAGAGGATTTTTGGATGAACAAGGAGTCGAACAAGGGCTTCGCTGTCGAAGAAGTAGATGCGGTGTCGCCGCCGCCGCGGGCACGCGTCGGCCTGTCCGAAAGCGCTCCCGAAAAGCTCGAGCGCAAGCGCGACTATCTCGAAGGGTTCCTCGCGCAGAAGCCCGAAGTCGCGCATGCGGGCGAACCGGGCGGCGACCTCTACGAAGCCGTGATCGCCGCGCTCAAGGACATCTACGATCCCGAAATCCCGGTGAATATCTATGATCTGGGGCTGATCTACGGGGTCGATGTCGGCGAGGACGGCGATGCCGTCGTCACCATGACGCTGACCACGCCGCATTGCCCGGTCGCCGAAAGCATGCCGGCCGAAGTCGAAATCCGCGTTTCCTCGGTGCCGGGGATTCGCGACGCCGAAGTCAATCTCGTGTGGGACCCGCCATGGGACCCGGCCAAGATGAGCGACGAGGCCCGGCTCGAACTGGGAATGTTGTAATGGACGCTACAACCACACGCAAACTGCCGGCCGCGGTCATCTTGACGCCCGCCGCCGAGGCGCGCATTGCCGGGCTGATGGCCAAGGCGCCCGAAGGTGCGATCGGAGTCAAACTCTCGACCCCGCGCCGCGGTTGTTCGGGGCTCGCCTATTCGGTCGATTACGTCAGCGAAGAAGTACCGTTCGACGAGAAGATCGAGACCCCGGGTGGGACCTTCTATATCGACGGGGCCAGCGTGCTCTATCTCGTCGGCTCGACGATGGACTGGCAGGAAGACGATTTCACCGCCGGCTTCACGTTCGAGAACCCCAACGCCAAGGGCGCATGCGGCTGTGGCGAAAGCTTCATGGTCTGAGCCGGATCAGGCCTCGGGCAATTCCGAAGCGAGATATTCGAGCAGCGCGCGGTCGAACTCGTCGACCTCGCCATTTGCGTCGATCTGGCTGTCGAGCCAGTTCCGCTCGTCGTCCGTGACGATCTGACCCGATCCCATCCTGCCATAGGCGGTCTGCTGGGCCGGCTTCTGTCCGAAGACCTTGCCGAAATGGTTGGCGAGTTTGGGCGCCTCGCGCACCATCTCGCCGAAGAACCGCCCGACATCCGCTTTGTTGTCGGCGATGAAGGCCTGGAGTTCGAGCATCCGCTGCTGGCTGAGTTGGGCATTGGGCAGGGTGAAGCCCAACAGGTAATTGCCGACGCCCTTGACGAACAGGTCCTTCCACTTGGCGGAATTCGCCTGGCCGAGGGTCCGGTCCTTGAGGCGGAACAGCAGTTCCGCATCGAACCGACTCACTGCCGCCGGGCCATGCCCGCCGCAGGCAAACACGATCCGGCGAAGGATTTCCACTTCGGCATCGCTGATATGGGTGTCCGAGAGTTCGCCGCCATCGCGGGTCGGGCCGGTCCCGCTCAGCACGGCGCGTTCAACCTGGCGCAGCGCGTAATGCTTGAGCATGTCGGGGACGTTCTCGGCCCGCTCGATCACCCGAACCAGCAATTCCAGCTCGGCCATGCTCTCGAGCTTGCCGTCATGGTCTAGTTCGTCGACCAGCCAGGCGGCGTCTTCCTCGTCGACATAGCCGCGCGGATCGGTCCCGTTGATCACGAATTCGCCCAGCGCCTCGACGAAGAAATCGACCCATTCGGGCGACTTTTCCTTGAGGTCGCGGTTGAGCAGGAACAGCGCTTCGGCTTCCTCGCGATAGATCGAGCCGTCGCCCCAGCCGAGCTGGCGAAGTGCCGAGAGTTCTTCGTCGGCAATGGTACCGTCAGCCGCCACTTCGGCGACGAGCTTGCTGAATTGGATGCTCATTCCTCTGAGGCCCCCTGTCTGGTCGGCCCCTTATGCTGGGACAGGCTTAATTCCGGGTTACTCCGGAAGTTTTGTCTAGACCGCCAGAAATTCGAGCAGCGCGCGTTCGAGCGGATCGATATCGTTCGCGGTTTTCAGGTACTCGCGCACGCTGCCACCGGCCTGGGCCTCGAACATCCGCTGGAGGAAGCCGCCGAGATTGGCTCCGTCCGACTGGAGGAACTCCGCCAGCTCGGCTTCCTGCTTGGAAGTCAGAGGCTCGTTGCCGCCGAAGCTCTGGAGATAGGCGCCGACGCCCTGCACGAACAGCGCAGGCCAGTCCTTTGAATTCTCGCCGTCCTTGGTCGCTTCCTTGATCCGGTAGAGCGCTTCGGCTTCGATCCGGCCGACCTTGCGCGGGATATTGCGCTCCGAACGGTAGATCATACGCCGCAGGAACTGCAGTTCCTTGTCGGAAATGCAGCCGATCGGGATTTCCTTGCCGATGAGCTTGCCGGCGCGGGTCGGGCCGATGCCTTGGGTAACGGCTTTCTCGATGATGCCGAGCGCGTGTTCCTTGAAGGAATCCGCTACCGGGTCGGCGCGCTGGAGAATGCGGGCCATCAGTTCGAGTTCTTCCATCCCTGCCGCCGTCCCGTCGACGCTGATGCGCGACCACAGCCAGCGGGTTCCGGCCTCGTCGACGCTGCCCCGCGGCTCGCGGCTGTTCACCACATGCTCAAACAGCGCCTCGACAAAGAAATCGCTCCATTCCTGCGAGGAGCCGCGCAGATCGTCGTTTGCCAGCAGGAGGGTATCGGCTTCCACGCGGCCGACATGGCCGTCCTGCCAGGTCGCCTGGCGCAGTTCGCGGATGTCTTCCGAGCTGAGTCCGCTCGACGGGCTCGCCCGACGCGGCATTTCGACGGTTTGCATGTTCATTTTCGTTGGCGCCCCAAAACTTGCACGGCACGCTTATCCCGCGAAATCCTTAAAGTGCCGTTACCCACTTTGTGCCGCGGATTGGCGCGGTTAGCGCGCTGCCGCCAAATGGGCTTAGCGCTGCCTTAATGTCTCGATGCAGGCCGCCCGGTCGACATCCCGGCCGTCGCTGGCGCGGCGCGCGTCGACATGGGTCGCGCGTTGCTCGCCGCCGCCAGCGGGCGGGTAGAGGTAGATGTCGAGCACGCATGCCGGACCGGCGAACTGCAATTTGCGAACATCGCCTTCGGCAAGGTCGATCCTGGGCTGGCCGAATTGCTGGAGCAGGGCTGAAGCGCTGGCGCCGATCACGCCTTCGAGGCCCGGCGCCCGCAGCACTTGCGCTTGGGGAACCGACTGGGGGGTCGAGGTGGGCCGGGTCGGCGGGGTGTAACCGCTTGGCAAGGAAGGCGAAGGGCGCGGGATCGCGCTGCCGCAGCCCGTCAGGCTCGCGCACAGGCACAGTATGGCAATCGCCTTACGCATCATCGGCAGCCGGGCGGTTGCGGTGAAGCAGATGCGTTGCCGCCGCCGCACCGAGCATCGGCGCGAGGAAATTGGCGAAGGGAACCAACAGCAGCCCGGCGATCGCGGCGCCCAGCAGGAAGCGCTCGATCCGCCCGATCGGCGCCTGCTGGCCCTGTGCATGGGCGTGCCGGAGCCACACCGCATCCTGCAGTTCCCGGCCGACCAGCAGCGCATTGACCAGCCAGAACAGGATCGCGGTGCCGATTCCGGTGACCAACAGGACGAGGGCCAGAGGGAGGACCACCAGGTTTATCCCCAATGCGCGAAGCGTCGCCCTCAGGCTGGTGGAAAGGTCTTCGCCCACCCCCAGCCTGCGTGCCTGCAGGGCGGCCTGTGGATAATGGCGCTGCTCGACCGCTTCGACCACTTCACCGGCATAATATCCTATCACCCCCATCGCGATGAGCCGCCACAACAGCCACCCGCCAAGCAGCGTGAGGACCAGCGAGGCTGCTTCGCGAAGCCCCTCAGCGCCCCGGAACAAGCCGTCGGTCAATCCCGCGGTTGCGAGCGCGCCGTCGAGCAAGGTCCAACCGAGCCAGCCGAGGATTACAAACAGCAGCAGCGAGATGGCCAGCGTCTTGGCCAGGATGCGCAGCACCCTGGGATCGCCGAATTGGGCGAAGGAAAGAGCGAGCGCGGAGCCAACCGTCACCATCATGGGTTGCGATTGCGCGCGGCAGGCGGCAAGTCAACGCCGCACGCGCCGCAATACGCGCCTAATCAATGCCAATTCAAGACAAAGGAACCCTGGTGAGCGAACCCCGTTACGATGTGATCGCGATCGGAAATGCGATCGTCGACGTGATGTCCCCCTGTGATGATGATTTGATCGAGGAACTCGGCCTGGTGCGCGGCGGAATGACGCTGGTCGATGCCGGAAGGGCCAACGAGCTTTACGGCGCGATGGGCCCGGCCCGCGAGATCTCGGGCGGCTCGGCTGCCAACACGCTTGCGGGCCTGTCGGAGCTCGGCGCACAATGCGCCTTTATCGGGCAGGTCGCGGAAGACCAGCTGGGCGAGGTTTTCACCCATGATATCCGCGCGGCCGGGATCGATTTCGACACGCCGCCGCGTGCCGGGGACCCGCCGACCGCGCGGTGCCTGATCTTCGTCACTCCCGATGGCCAGCGGACCATGAACACCTATCTTGGCGCGTCGCAATTCCTGCCGCCCGAAGCGCTCGATACCGATGCCGTCGCCGCCGCCCGGGTGCTCTATCTCGAAGGCTATCTGTGGGATCCGGAGGAGCCGCGCGAGGCGATGCGCAAGGCGATCGAAACTGCCAAGAGCGCCGGACGCGAAGTTGCCTTCACCCTGTCGGACGCGTTCGTGATCGACCGCCATGGCGACGATTTCCGCGCGCTGATCGAGGACGGGCTGATCGACATCCTGTTCGCCAATCAAGTCGAACTCGCGGCGCTGACCGGCGAGGACGATTTCGAGGCGGGGTTGGCTGCGCTCGCACCCAATCTCCCGGTACTGGTGGTGACCCGCAGCGAGAAAGGCGCCGTTGGCATGACCCGCGACAGGCGGGTCGATATCGCGGCCGAACCGATCGACCATGTCGTCGACACGACTGGCGCAGGCGATCTCTTCGCCGCCGGGTTCCTCTTCGGCCATGTCCGCGGCAAGGACCTCGAAACGAGCCTCACCATGGGCGCGATCGCCGCCTGCGAGATCATCTCGCATTTCGGCGCGCGGCCCGAGACGGATTTGCAGGAGCTGGTGGCGAAACGCCTCGGCTGATCAGCCGCGCTTTTCCCGCGCAACTTCGCGCCAGCCGATATCGCGGCGGCAGAAGCCGGACGGGAAATCGATCTTGTCGACCGCTTCATAGGCTTTGGCCTGGGCCTCGGTGACATTCGCGCCCAACGCGGTGACACTGAGCACGCGCCCTCCCGCCGCGATGAGATTGCCAGCCGCATCGATGGCAGTCCCGGCGTGGAAAACCTTCGCTCCGCCGGCCTCAGCGTCGTCAAGTGCGATCAAACCACCCTTCTCGGGCGTTCCCGGATAGCCCTTGGCCGCCATCACCACCGTCAGCGCGGTGTCGCGCGAAAGCTTCGGCGGCGGCAGGGCGGCGAGGCTGCTCTCGGCGCAGGCCAGCAGCAATTCGCCGAGGTCGCTTTCGAGCCGCATCATCAGCACCTGGCATTCGGGGTCGCCGAAGCGGCAATTATATTCGATCAACTGGGGGCCGGTCTCGGTCAGCATCAGCCCGGCATAGAGCACTCCGGAATAGGGCATGCCTTCCTCGGCCATGGTCCTGACAGTCGGCGCGATGATCCGCTCGATCACTGCGCCGCGGGTCAGCGGATCGAGCACCGGTGCCGGGCTGTAGGCGCCCATCCCGCCGGTATTGGGGCCGGTATCGCCATCGCCTACCCGCTTGTGGTCCTGCGCCGTGCCGATCGGGACGATGGTCGCGCCATCGGTCAGTGCGAAGAAACTGGCTTCCTCGCCTTCGAGGAACTCCTCGATCACCACTTCCGCCCCGGCTTCTCCGAACGCCCCGCCGAACATCTCGGCCAGCGCGGTTTCCGCCTCGGCCGGGGTCTCGGCGATGACCACGCCCTTGCCCGCCGCCAGCCCGTCGGCCTTGAGCACATAGGGCGGCCTGAAGCCCGAAAGTGCCGCTTTCGCCTGTTCGAACGAAGTCGTGCGGACATAGAGGCCGGTGGGAATCCCCGCGCGCTCGCACAGATCCTTGGTGAAGCCCTTGCTGCCTTCGAGCTGGGCGGCCGCCTTCGACGGGCCGAAGGTCGCGATCCCTTCGCCGCGCAGGCTGTCCGCCAGGCCGTCGACCAGCGGCGCTTCGGGGCCGATCACCACCAGGCCGATGCGCTTGTCGTTGCAGAAGCCGATCACCGCCCGGTGGTCGGTTATATCGAGCTCGGCCAGCTGCGCATGCTCCGCAATCCCGGGGTTGCCCGGCGCGGCATGAAGGATATCATCCTCGCCCGCGAGCAGGCGGGATTGCGCCAGCTTCCACGCCAGCGCATGTTCGCGCCCGCCCGCTCCCAGCAAGAGGATATTCATGCCCGGCCAATCTCCTGACGATGATGCAGCACAGACCGGGCTGGTAGCGAAGGCATTCGCGGGGGACAACGCCGAGCCCCTGTCCATCACCGAGATTTCGGCGCTGCTCAAGCGCACGGTCGAGGATGCGTTCGGTTTCGTCAGGCTGCGCGGGGAATTGTCGGGGGTCAAGCGCGCAGCCTCGGGCCATTACTATCTCCGGCTCAAGGACGAGAACGCCCAGATCGACGGGGTCATGTGGCGCGGGACGGCCGGGCGGCTCGCCTTCGTGCCCGAAGACGGGATCGAGGTGATCGCCACTGGCAAGCTCACCATCTATCCCGGGCGCTCGTCCTACCAGATCGTGATCGAGAGCATGGAGATCGCCGGCGAAGGTGCGCTGCTGGCCCTGTTCGAAAAGACCAAGGCGCGGCTCGCCGCCGAAGGCCTGTTCTCCCCCGAACGCAAGCGAACCCTGCCGTTCCTGCCCGGGGTGATCGGAGTGGTCACTTCGCCCACCGGGGCGGTGATCCGCGACATCCTCCATCGCCTCGCCGACCGGTTTCCGTCGCATGTGCTGGTGTGGCCGGTCCTGGTCCAGGGGCAGGGCGCGTCCGAGCAGGTTGCAAATGCGGTGCGGGGCTTTTCCGGCATGGATGCAAATGGCCCGGTTCCGCGCCCCGACCTCGTCATTGTCGCGCGCGGCGGCGGCTCGATCGAAGACCTGTGGAGCTTCAACGAGGAAGTCGTGGTCCGTGCGATTGCCGAATGTTCGATTCCGGTGATCTCGGCGGTCGGGCATGAAACCGACACCACCCTGGCCGACTATGCCGCCGATCGCCGCGCCCCGACTCCGACCGCCGCCGCCGAAATGGCGGTCCCGGTGCGCGCGGAACTGGCCGCGACGCTCGCTGAGATGGGGCTCAGGAAAAGGCGCGCGATCCTCCGCCCGGTCACGCTCGGGCGCGAACGGCTCGAAGCGCGGGTGGCGCGCCTGCCCCGGCCCGACGCCATGCTTGCAGGGGCCGCGCAGAAGCTCGACGATCTGGGCGAGCGGCTGCGCCGCGGCCTTGGCAACCGCGCGAGGCAGGCCGACAATGCGCTGGAGCTGGCGAGCGTCCGGCTGACCCCGAAACTGGTCACCCAGCCGATCGCGGCGCGGCGCGAACGGCTTGCGGCGCTCGAACGGCTGCGGCTCTCGCTCGACCCGAAGGCGCCGTTAAGGCGCGGTTATGTCATGGTCAGCAATAAGTCGGGCAAAGTTGTGAAATCGGCGGCAGAGGCAGTCAATCAGGCTTCGCTCACCCTCGCATTCGAGGACGGCAAGCTCGATGTTGCCCCGCTTGGCGGCGTGAAGCGTGCGGCACCGAAAGGCAAGCCTGGCGGCGGAAAGGGCGAACAGGCGGAATTGTTCTGAGCCGCAAGCATTGGTAGAGACGGACAAATGTTGATGTCATCCGGCGGCCAGCCCGCCACCCTCATTTACGGCCATAACGGCTTTCGCGTGGTCAGGCCCGGCAAATTCGTCGTTTGCGCGGTGACCGGCGATGTCGTTTCGCTCGAGGAACTGCGCTATTGGTGCGTCGAACGGCAGGAAGCCTATGCCAGCTGCGAGATTGCGACAAGGCGCCTGACAGGCGAGGCGTGAGCATGGCGCGGAGCGCTGCGATCGGCGCGCTGGCTATCCTGGCGGCTTGCAGCGCGGCGGCGAACGATCTGGAAGCGGTAGCCGAGAGCATGGATGCCGACCTCGTGATCGAGCCGACCGCTCTCCATTTCGACGGCGAGATTACGCAGGGTGGCTGGATTCGCGGCTTCCTGCCCGATGGCACGGTCTCCGCCCTGCTCGATGGCGAGAAGGTCGATTTCGCCGATGACCGGGCCTTCTTCGCGGCGTTCGATCGCGATGCCGGGGGCAGTGCGACGCTGGTGGTCAGGCTCGCCGACGGGACCGAGATTCGCCGCGAGATCGCCGTCTCGCCGCGCGCCTGGGAGATCGAGCACGTTAATGTCGCGCGCAGCCCGGGCGAGGCAAGCGAAGCCTTCATGGAACGTCGGCGACCCGAACTTGAGCGGATCGCTGCCGCGCGCGAAGTAAAGTCCGATATCGAAGGCTGGCGGCAGGATTTCGTCTGGCCGGTCGAGGGGCGGATTTCCGGCCGTTTCGGTTCGCAACGAATCTATCGCGGCGAGCCGGGCAGCTATCATTCGGGGCTCGATATCGCGACCGGCGAAAGCGGGACGCCGTTCGTCGCCCCGGCCGACGGGGTGGTCGTGCTGGCCGCGGACAGTCCGTTCTCGCTCGAAGGCAATCTGCTGGTGATCGACCATGGCAACGGTCTCAACAGCGCCTTCCTCCATTGTTCGAAACTCGCGGTGAAGGAAGGCGATGTCGTGCGGCAAGGCCAGTATATCGGCAATATCGGTTCCAGCGGACGCGCCACCGGACCGCATCTCCACTGGAGCATGAAGTGGAATTCAGCGCGGGTCGATCCGTTGCTCTTCGTCGGTCCGATGGACTGATCGCACGGCGGATATGCGCCGTATCCTCTCGATCCTGCTGGTTGCCGCGGGGCTTTCGCCCGGCCTCTATTGGCGCGAAGCGCAATCGGGGCCGGAACCCGCAATCGCGGTCGGTTTCGAGCGCATTGCCCCGTATGTGAGCAGGTCCGAAGCGCTCGGCCGGGCCGACACGCCGCGGCTTGTCGGCAGCTGGGCATTGACCAGTCCGATTCGCGATTTCGGCTCCTACTCGGCATTGCTGGCATTGGAGGACGGGGTCTTGCTGGCCCTCAGCGACCGCGGCCGCTTCCTGCGCTTCGATCCGCGGAGGCGCGAAGGCCGTGACGTCGCCATCGGGCCGGTGTTCTCCGAACCCGAAGACGCCAAGCATATGCGGGATATCGAAGCGGCCACACGCGATGCCGCCTCAGGTCGCATCTGGGCCGCGCTCGAGGGCCGCAACGCGCTGATCCGGATGGATGAGGATTTTTCGCAACTGGAATGGATCGAACCGCGGGAGATGCGAGACTGGAGCGTCAATGGCGGGCCCGAAGCGATGGTCCGTCTCGGCGACGGTCGCTTTATCGTCCTCGCGGAATCCGGCGGTGGGGCGCTACTCTATCCTGGCGACCCGTTCGAGGCCGGACCGCCCGCTCGCTTCCATTTCCGCGCGCCCTCTGGCTTTGCGCCGACCGACATGGCCGAACTGCCCGACGGGAAAGTGCTGGTCCTGCTGCGGGGGATCAGGCTCGGCCTGCCGCCGGGATTTGTCGCGCGACTGGTGA
>NZ_DBNHSF010000061.1:0-5220 GCF_057143545.1 Candidatus Andeanibacterium sp. | reverse complement strand
GGCGTTCGAAGCCGGTGGTCGGCTTCATCGCCGGACGCACCGCCCCTCCCGGACGCCGGATGGGCCATGCCGGCGCGATCGTTTCGGGCGGCAAGGGCGGCGCCGAAGACAAGATCGCGGCGATGGAAGATGCGGGGATCCGCGTGACCCCCAATCCGAGCGAGTTGGGGACGACGCTGGCGGGCCTATTGAAGGAACTAACCTAACTCTGAGTCCCCGCGAAGGCGGGGACCTCAGGCAGGACTGGAGAAGCGCTTGAGACCAGGATTCGTCTACCTTCTGACCAACAAACCAGGTGGCGTGCTTTACCTTGGTGTCACGTCGGATTTGGCGACGCGGATCGAACAACATCGCAGCCGGGCGGTTCCGGGTTTCAGCAAAAAGTACAACTGCGATGTGCTGGTTTGGTTCGAGGCATTTGATGACATCCAGGATGCGCGAGCGATCGAATGGCGGATGAAGAAGTGGAACAGAAGCTGGAAGGTCAAGCGGATCGAGGAATTGAACCCCGAATGGCGCGATTTGACCCCTGAGCTTCAAATGTTGGTTTAGACCGAGGGAGGTCCCCGCCTTCGCGGGGACTCACAGAATGGTGTGTGATGGGTAACGAAATGCACGATTTCGCTCCGGACGGTGCCCAACAGGGCCCGAGCTGGCAGCGCGCCAGCTGGCCGATCCTCGACGCCGGGGCGGAAGACGACCTGACCTCGGCGCTCGATCCCACGGGCATGACAATCGTCGTGCGCGAAGCCGCGGCCAAGGCCGGGATGAAGCTCGACGAGCGCCAGATCGAGCAGGCCGCCGGAGATTCGATCCGCGCGATGATGCTGATCCGGATCTACCGCGTGCGCGGGCACCTCGCCGCCGATCTCGACCCGCTGGGACTCCATCACAGCGAACTGCCCGCCGACCTGACGCCCGAATTCCACGGTTTCGAGGGCGAGGCGCTCGACCGGCCGGTCTATCTCGGCGGCAATCTCGGCCTCGACTGGACCACAGTGCGGATGGTGGTGGCGATCCTGCGCCACAATTATTGCGGCCATGTCGGCCTCGAATACATGCATATCAACGACATCGAGGAGCGCCGCTTCCTGCAGGAGCGCATGGAAGGCGCCGACAAGGGCATCGAGTTCACCGAGAACGGCAAGAGGGCAATCCTTGCGGCGGTGATCCGCGGCGAGCAGTACGAAGCCTTCCTCGGCAAGAAATATGTCGGTACCAAGCGCTTCGGGCTCGATGGCGGGGAATCGATGATCCCCGCGCTCGAAGCGGTGATCAAGCATGGCGGCGCGGCCGGCGTGCGCGAGATCGTCTACGGCATGGCCCATCGCGGGCGGCTCAACGTGCTCGCCAACGTGATGGCCAAGCCCTATCGCGTGATCTTCCACGAATTCTCGGGCGGCAGCGCCAATCCCGAAGATGTTGGCGGTTCGGGCGACGTCAAATATCATCTCGGCACTTCGACCGACCGCGAATTCGACGGGATCAAGGTGCATATGTCGCTGGTCCCCAACCCGAGCCATCTCGAAGCGGTCAACCCGGTGGTGCTGGGCAAGGTCCGTGCGCAGCAGGCCTTCCACGAGGATCTCGACGAGCACCAGAAAGTCCTGCCGGTCCTGATCCATGGCGATGCCGCCTTTGCCGGCCAGGGGATCGTGTGGGAGTGCCTCGGCTTCTCGGGCGTCAACGGCTACAACACCGGCGGCTGCATCCATTTCATCATAAATAACCAGATCGGTTTTACTACCAGTCCGAAATTCGCCAGATCGTCACCTTATCCATCCGATGTGGCCAAGGGCGTCCAGGCGCCGATCCTCCACGTCAATGGCGACGATCCCGAGGCCGTGACCTTTGCCTGCAAGCTCGCGGTCGAATACCGCCAGCGCTTCAAGCGCGACATCGTGATCGACATGTGGTGCTATCGCCGCTTCGGCCACAATGAAGGCGACGAACCGAGCTTCACCCAGCCGCAAATGTATGCGCAAATCCGCAAGCACCCCAAGGTCAGCCGGGTCTATGCCGCGCGCCTGATCGAACAGGGCGTGATCGACAAGGATTGGGCCGGCGAGGAAGAGGACCGCTTCACCGCCGTGCTGCAGCAGGAATTCGAGGCCGGCCAGAGCTACAAGCCCAACGAGGCCGACTGGTTCGGCGGCCGCTGGGCCGGGCTCAACAAGCCCGCCGATCCCGAGACCGCGCGCCGCAACGTCGAAACCGCGATCGAGCCCAAGCTGCTCGAAAGCCTTGGCCGCACGCTCACGACCGTCCCCGACGACCTCGAGATCCACAAGACGCTCGGCCGGATCATCGAAGCCAAGCGCGAGATGTTCAAGACCGGCGAAGGCTTCGACTGGGCGACCGCCGAAGCGCTCGCTTTCGGCAGCCTGGTGACAGAAGGCTTCGGGGTGCGGCTGTCGGGGCAGGATTCGGGCCGCGGCACCTTCAGCCAGCGTCACGCGATGTGGATCGACCAGCGGACCGAGCGCAAATACCTTCCCTTGTGCCAACTTCCGCACGGCAAGTTCGAAGTCTATGACAGCCCGCTCTCCGAATATGGCGTGCTCGGCTTCGAATACGGCTTCGCTTCGGCCGACCCCAAGACGCTGGTGCTGTGGGAAGCGCAATTCGGCGATTTCGCCAATGGCGCGCAGATCATGATCGACCAGTTCATCGCCGCGGGCGAGATCAAATGGCTGCGCGCAAACGGTCTCGTGCTGCTGTTGCCGCATGGCTACGAGGGACAGGGACCGGAGCATTCCTCGGCCCGGCTCGAACGCTTCCTCCAGCTCTGCGCCAACGACAACATCCAGGTCTGCAACATCACCGTCCCGTCGAACTACTTCCATGTCCTGCGGCGGCAGATGATGCGCCCGTTCCGCAAGCCGCTGGTGATCATGACTCCGAAATCGCTGCTGCGGCACCCGCTGGCCAAGTCGAATGCCAGGGAATTCCTTGGCGAGAGCCACTTCATGCGGATCATGTCCGACACCACCGAAATTCCGGACAAGAAAATTCGCCGCCTGGTGCTGTGTTCGGGCAAGGTCGCCTACGACCTGATCGAAAAGCGCGATGCCGAAAGGATCGACGACATTTCGATTGTGCGGCTCGAACAGCTCTATCCCTTCCCCGGCGAACCGCTGGCCGCGCGCCTCAAACGCATGACCAGTCTCGAGGAAGTCGTCTGGTGCCAGGAAGAACCGCGCAACAATGGCGCCTGGTTCTTTGTCGAGAGCCAGATCGAACAGGCCCTCCAGGAGGCTGGCCGCGTCGACAAGGATGGCAGGGGCATGCGGCCAAGCTATGCCGGGCGCGATCCGGCGGCCTCGACCGCTACCGGTCTCGCCAGCCGCCACGCCAAGCAGCAGGAGGCCCTGGTCAACCAGGCGCTTGGCCTGCCTGGCGGCGAGCAGCCAAAATTCGGCATTCCGCCTTCACTCCAACCCGCAATCTCGAAATAATCGTCCCGAACAGGAAGCAGACCCATGGCAAAAGCAGGTTCAAGCGAAGTCAAAGTCCCGGCGCTCGGTGAATCGGTGACAGAGGCTACGGTCGGCGAATGGTTCAAGCAGCCGGGCGAAGCGGTGAGAATGGACGAACCCATTGCCAGCCTCGAGACCGACAAGGTCGCAGTGGAAGTGCCTTCGCCGGTCGATGGCGTGTTGTCGGAACATGTCGCCAAAGTGGGCGACACGGTCGAGGTTGGCGCAGTGATTGCCATTGTCGAGGAAGGCGCTGCACCCGCCGCCAAGACGGCCGGACCGGAGCCGGTGAAGGAACGCGCCAAGGAAGCCGAACCAGCGCCGGTGGCCAGCGAGGAACCGGCCGACGGAGCGGTCACCATGTCGCCGGCAGTCCGCCGCGCGGTGCTCGAGGCCGGGCTCGACCCGACCCAGATCAAGGGCACCGGCAAGGACGGCCGCCTGACCAAGGAAGACGTACTCGCCGCCGCCAAGGCACGCGATGAAGGCAAAGCACCCGCCCCTTCGCCCGCCGCGACCCCGGCAGCCGAAACATCCCCGGCGCCTTCACCAACGCCTTCGGGCGAACGCCGCACCGAGCGGGTCAAGATGACCCGCATGCGCCAGACCATCGCCCGGCGGCTCAAGAGCGCGCAGGAAGAGGCGGCGTTACTCACCACTTTCAACGATTGCGACATGTCGGCGGTGATCGCAGCGCGCGAAGCCTATAAGGAGCTGTTCGCCACCAAGCACGGAATCAAGCTCGGCTTCATGAGCTTCTTTGCGAAGGCCGCGGTGCTGGCGCTGAAGGACGTGCCTGCCGCCAACGCCCAGATCGACGGCGACGAGATCGTCTATCACGATTACGTCGATATCTCGGTCGCGGTGAGTGCGCCGCAGGGCCTGGTCGTCCCGGTGGTGCGCGATTGCGACAAGCTCTCCTTCGCGCAGATCGAACAGGCGATCGCCGACTATGGCAAGAAGGCCAAGGACGGCACGCTGACGCTCGAAGACATGCAAGGCGGCACTTTCACGATTTCGAATGGCGGTGTGTTCGGTTCGTTGATGAGCACTCCGATCATTAACCCGCCGCAATCGGCGGTGCTCGGTCTCCACCGGATCGACCAGCGACCCGTGGTGGTGGACGGCGAGATTGTCATCCGTCCGATGATGTACCTCGCACTCAGCTACGACCACCGCCTGATCGACGGGCGCGAAGCAGTGACCGCGCTCAAGATCATCAAGGAAGCGATCGAGGATCCGATGCGGATCCTGATCGATTTGTAATGGGGATCCTCCCCCGCAGGGGGAGGGGGACCGCCGAAGGCGGTGGAGGGGTATCCCCGCTCGTGGTTACACCCCTCCGACAGCCCTTCGGGCTGCCACCTCCCCTTCGAGGGGAGGATAGAAGGAAGAGACATGGCTGACTACGACTACGACGTCCTGATTATCGGTGCCGGTCCCGGCGGCTATGTCGCGGCGATCCGCGCGGCGCAGCTGGGGCTCAAGACCGCCTGCGTCGAAAGCCGCACAACTTTGGGAGGTGTATGCCTCAATGTCGGGTGCATCCCGTCCAAGGCGCTGCTCCACGGTTCCGAGCTGTTCGAGGAAGCCAATGCGGGCGTGCTTGCCAAATTCGGCGTCCAGACCGGCAAGGTCACGATCGATGTCGCCAGGCTGCAAAGCGAAAAGGATGCTGCGGTCAAGGAGCTGACCGGCGGGATAGAATTCCTGTTCAAGAAGAACAAGGTCACCTGGCTCA
>NZ_DBNHSF010000060.1:0-11578 GCF_057143545.1 Candidatus Andeanibacterium sp. | reverse complement strand
CTTGACCCGCAAAACCCCGATAATGTGAAGCTTCACGAAGGTTTGCTGCGAAAGCTCATCTGACTACCCAGCCTAGACCGGTCCAAGGCCGAAACTCGCCCGCTCGCGATTGATATATTGG
The DNA here is from genome assembly GCF_057143545.1 of Candidatus Andeanibacterium sp. NCBI lineage: Bacteria > Pseudomonadati > Pseudomonadota > Alphaproteobacteria > Sphingomonadales > Sphingomonadaceae > Candidatus Andeanibacterium > Candidatus Andeanibacterium sp. The sequence continues at coordinate 11,457 of NZ_DBNHSF010000060.1, read as the reverse complement.
CGGCATAGCTGGCCCATGGTGAGGATATAGACGCTGGTCGGCGAGAGATTGACGTAGCGTTGATCGGCGTATGCAGCTGTAATCCGCTCCGCCAGGGTCGCGGCATTTTCTTGGCGTTCGGCAAGGCAAAGTGTGCGTCCCCGCTTGGCCAGTCCCTCGACCAGATTGTCGTCGACAAAAACCTGGTTGATGCTGTCGTTCAAGCCCTGCACATAGGCGGCCTTGGCTTCTTGCGTCAGCGCCAGCCAGCCATCCTTGTTATTGACGAAGCCGATGGCCGAGGCGTTCGATGCCAGCGATGCGGCCAGGAGCGCAGGCAGCGCAGTCCATTTCCAAAATTTGCTTCTCATGGCGATCTCTCATTGTCTTGCTTGATGATTGCAGACGTGATGGAGCAACAGACAAGCACGCAGATTTGACGTGTTAGTCTATGACACCGGTTAATCAAAGTTTGGCGAATGCCATATCTGCTGCTGTCGGTCGATCGCTACGCTCCAATGTCCGCTTTCCACCCATTGCGGACATCGTCGAACTTCACCCGTCCGGGACGATCCGCAGGATGGCGCCGTCCTCTTGTTCGGTGACGAGGTAGATGTAGCCGTCGGGGCCCTGGCGCACGTCGCGCACGCGCTGGCGAAGGTCGTAAAGCAACGTCTCGCGGCGCAGTTCCTCCATGTCCTGGTTGATCAGGATGCGCTCCAGGTGGCCGGTGCCGGGGATCTCTCCGGTGCGCAAGGCGCCGACGAAGATATCGCCCTTCCACGCGGGCAGCGCATCGCCGGTGTAGAACAGCAGCCCGGACGGAGCGACGGCGGGCATCCAGTAGACAACCGGCGGCTCGAACACATCGTGCCGCGGGCGCTCCGACTGCCACGGGCCCTGGTAGGTGCGGCCGAGGCTGACATAGGGCCAGCCGTAATTGGCGCCCGGCTTGATGATGTTGATCTCGTCGCCGCCATTGGGGCCGTTCTCGGTCTCCCAGATCGCGCCGGTGGTGGGATGGATCGCGAGGCCCAGCGCGCCGCGATGGCCCAGCGAATAGATATCGGCGCGCGCATTGGCGTCGCCGACGAAGGGATTGTCCTCGGGGATCGAACCGTCATCGTTGATCCGCAGCACCTTGCCGCCCGCGGTGGAGAGGTTCTGCGGCCCCGCGCCGCTGGTGGTGAAGATCAGCGTTCCATCATGGGCGAAGGCCATGCGGCTCACACCCGCCACGCCCGGATGGGCGACCCAGATGTCCTCGAACCCCTCCAACCGTTCCCCGCTCCAGCGGCCGCGGCCCAGCGCCATCACGCGCCCGCCGTCAGCGGACGGCTTGTTGTAGGTGAGATAAATGAACCGGTTGGACGCGAAGTCCGGGTGCAGGGCGATATCGACATAGGCATGGGCGGTGCCCGGATCCCCGGATTCGCCGAAGAACACCCCTTCCGGCCCGCCTTCGACCAGGCTCGTTTCGGAAGCGCCCGGCTTGAGCCGGTGCATTTCGCCCCGGCGGGTGACCACAAGCATGTCGCCCTCGGGCAGGAATGCCAATGCCATCGGGTAAGCGAGCCGGGCGAGCACCTCGACGCGAATGTCCATCCCCTCGGCGGTGCGATAATGGAACGGGCCGTCGGGTAGCGGATTGTCCGCCAGGCCGGTCGGCGCGACGGGGAATCCGCCCTCGGCCATCGGTACGTCCTGCTGCGCATGCGCGACCGCGCCGCAGAGCGCGGCGGTCATAACCGTGCTCGCAATTCCGCCAAGAATTCTGCCTTTCACTCGAACCCTCCCAATTTTGTTATGCGTCGGGACATAGCACAGGCCGGGCGCGGGCCAAGCCTGCCGGGAAGGTGGGACTATAGAGGGTTATGCCATGGTTTCGGGCCACCCGGGCTTCGCTACCCGCCCTTGGCCGCCGCTCGAGGTGGATTCTGGCGCGCGACGAGGCTGGATGACAGACAACCATCCGGATGCGGACGCTATTCGCCAGCCTCGCTTGCGCGGCTGAACTGGAACTCGAACGGAGCCCGCTCCCACGTCGCTCCGCCGTCGGCGGAAAGTTCCATCGCGTAGGAAAACCGGTTGTCGCCCTCGAGCGTGTAATATTCCCGGCCGATCGAAGCGCCATCCTGCGAGACCACGATGATGGTATCGCCATCGACCTCGACCGCGCCGGAACGGGGGTTGACCTGGCGTCGAATGAAGGAGCCCGTCACATTCAGGAATTCGATGATCCAGCCGTTGGCCGATGGATCGAAATAGCGAATGGTAATCCCGAGACCCATGCCGCCACCGGGCAGCGGAGCGTGCAGCTCATCGGCGATCGCCATTCCATCGAGGACATACCGGCCGATCCAGGTCAGTTCGTATTTGACGAACTCTCCGTCGGGCAGCCGGGTTCGCCCATTGCCGTCCCACTTTCCGACAAGGAACGCGAATAGCCTCAATTCCTCGGGCGCGTCAGGATTGAGCTCGCCATAGGGCGACACTGCGGATTCTTGGGCCATGGCGGCATCTCCGGCCAACAGCAAGCACGCTCCGGCAGCGGCCAACGCAAACCGACGAGCAGGCAAGCATCCCACTGGCTATCCCCACTCCGCTTTGTTTGACCAGGACTAGGCTAGATCACCCAAGGCGATCCATCAACATCTGCGACAGCCCGGCGTCCGCGGCTCACATCCAGCGCTCGCCGACCTGTTGCGGGAGGCCGGGCCTGCGGAGGATGGCGGCCGCCCGGGCAAGCTAAAGCCCCGCCCGCACGGCGATCCTGACCGCTTCGGCGTTTGTCTGGATGCCGAGCGACTTCAGCATCGCGGCGCGGTGCATCTTCACCGTCCGCTCGCTCAGTCCCAGTTCGTGGGCGATCTGCTTGATCCGCCGGCCCCGTGCCAGCCCCGAGAGGACTTCCTTCTGGCGCGGGCTGAGGCCGGCCACCAGGATGCGTGCACGCTCCTCGCGCTCCCGCACGAAGGCTGCCTCTTCGGTCGACACTTCGACTTGCGAGCCGACAAAGCCGATCAGGAGGTTTTCGGGATTGTGGATCGGGGCGATCATCACCGAATTGAGGAAGGGGGTGCCGTCCTTGCGGTAGTTCAGCAGTTCGACCACCACCGGGCGCTGTTCGGCAATCGCGTCGCGGAGCATCTTGCGCCGCTCCGGGTCGGTTCCGGGGCCTGCCAGGAACCGGCAGTTGCGTCCGATCACCTCTTCACGGCTATAGCCGGTCAATTCGAGGAACGGCTGGCTGCATTCGACGATCGGATTGTCCGGCTGGGTCGGGTCGGTCACGACCGCCGCGACATGGTCGGAAGCCACCAATTCCGCCAGCAACATTGCCAAACACCTCCTCAGGCCATGTCCCGGAGATGGCCGTTTGCCTGCCCCAAAGTGCATATTGCGCTCGAAGCCTTTGTCTGGGAAGCTTTTTTTGGAGCGTTTCGCCGGATCACTGCTTTCCCCTCCAAGCAAACACGATCCCGGGTCCGGCGAAACGTCCAACCGGCACCTGGCGATGCCGGTGCATGAGCCCTGAACGCGGCGCAGACAGGCCTTGCGGTCCGGCATGGTCCGCAAGGCCTTTCGCTTGTTCCGGCGCCCCGGGGAGATGCCGCTCGATGCCCCGGAAGAGCGGCGTCAGCCGGCGTTGGCGGTTTCCAGTTCGCTCGAGACGGTCGTGAAAGTGGTGTTCACTTCGTTGCCGACCGAGCGCAGCGAAACGATGATGGTGATCGCGATCAGCGCCGCGATCAGGCCGTACTCGATCGCGGTCGCGCCCTGTTGGTCGCGCAGGAGTTGCGTGAAAATCATGTTTTCCCTCCGAATGCCCCCCCGGGACGGTGCTGTCCCTTGGGTAATCCGGAGTGGCGGAACGGCGTTAAGCCGGGCTTAGCGCGCGGGGTGAACGGAAATTAGCCATGGCCGGCGCGCGGCCTAAACAGTCACGGTTTGACCGCGCTGACCAGCGAATAATGCCCGCCGCCGGTGCGCTGCGACTGGACATTCTTGAACCCTGCGCTGCCGAGGATTTCCTCGAATTCGGCGAGCGAGAACTGCTTGCCGAGCGTGCCGACCAGCATCAGGAGGCTGAAGGCGGCGGCGGGGAAGGGGCCGGTGTAGTCGTCCTCCATCAGGATTTCGTTGAGGAAGATCCGCCCGCCCGAAGGCAGGGCGTCGAAGCTCCTCCGGGCGAGCAGGCGGCAGGTCTCGTCCGACCAGTCGTGGAACACGTTCGAAAAGAAATGCCCGTCGGCCTCGGTCGGCCAGTCCTCGGTGAACATGTTGACCCCGGCGGTCGAAACCTGGCTCCCGGCGCCGGCGCGGTCGATGAATTTCTGCGCTTCGGCCGCCATTTCCTTCAAGTCCATCAGGATCACCTTGAGGCCCGGATTGGCCCTGGCGATCTCGATCCCGTAGACCCCCGAGCCGCAGCCGACATCCATCAGGCATCGAAGTTCGCCGAACACCGGCTGGGCCGCCGCGCCGAGCGCCGGGCCCTGGCTGTGGGCGTGCATGAAATTGGCGATGCCCTCGGCGGCTTCCTGCGACATCGTGCCGCGTTCCCATTCAGCCGGCCGTTCGCTGACATCGCCCGAGCCTTCGCCGGTGTCGCCGGGGCGCTTGCCGGTCCTCAGCGCCTCGACCAGCCGGCCCTGGAGCACGGTGTTGAAATCGATCTGCTTGAAGAAATGGCCCCAATAGCCTTCGCCCCCGGGGTGGAGCCAGGTGCGGCCGAGATGGGTCGCGGTCCACTTGCCGAGCCGCTTCTCGACCAGCCCGAGCGAACACAGCGCGGCGAGGAACATGTTGAGCGCGCGCTCGTCGACAGCCAGTTTCCCCGCCAGTTCCGCGCTCGAAAGCGAAGCCTCGCCGAGCGCCTCGAACAGCCCGACCTCGACCGCGGCATTGCAGGCGGGGAGCTGGAATTGCGAAAGCCAGATATCCCAGATTTCGGCGTCGTTACTGTTCGGCGGCAAGGCGCTCATGCATTCTCTCCCAAAGTGATCCGGCGCAATGATTAGCGGGCTATCTTGCGCCATGCCAGCGCCGCATGGCACAATCGTAACGAACGATAGAATCGTCAGCGAGGATCGAGATGGCAACGCAGGTCAGGAGTGATATCGAAGATACCGCGCGCGAAACCCGCGCCATGATCCGTTTCGTCGATCCGGGCGATTTCGTGACAAGGCGCTATGTCAGCCAGGGCAAGGAGATGAACACGGGGACCTATTCGGATCACCCGGTGACGATCCGCGACGGGATGCCGATCCGCGATCATTTCACGCTCGATGTCCATGGCTTCATGATCGCGACCCAGCCTTCCGCGGTGACGGATTTCCACGACAAGGAAGCGGTCGACGCGCAGTATGAGCGCGAGGTCGAGGAACACGTCAAGCAGCTTACCGGGGCGGACAAGTGCTTTGCCCGCGGCTGGATGATCCGCACCAGCGCCGACCTTTCCGAACACGCCAGCAGGAAGGTCGAGGGATACAGCCATCGCGGCGGGATCCAGCCGCCCGCGGGCGAGGCGCATGTCGACCTCAACCCCGCCACCGCGCGGCGCATGGCGGAGATGACCTATGCCGAGAAATGCCCCGGCGGGCCCGGCTTCAAGCGCTTCCTGATTTCGTCCTACTGGCGGACTTTCTCGCCCGGGCCGCAGGACGTGCCGCTCGCCCTGTGCGACGGGCGCACCAGTTTCGGCGGCGAAGAGAAATCCAACACGCTGTTCATCGTCGACGAATTCCCGGGCGAGGAAGAGGCGGTCAGGCCGGTTGAGGGCGAGGAAGGCATGATCGCCGCCTCGATCTTTTCCTTCAATCCCGGCATGCGCTGGTGGTATTTCTCGAACATGACGGCGGACGACGCGCTGCTATTCAAGTTCCACGACAGCGACCATTCGCGCACCTGGCGCTGCCCGCACACCGCCTTTCGCGACAGCAGCTTTCCTGATGCCAATATCCGCGAGAGCATCGAATGCCGCAGCGTGGCCTTCTGGGAATAGGGCGAGCTTCTTAGCTGTCCCAGCTTCCGGGACGCATTCCCAATGCGCGCGCGATCAAGCGTTTCATGGCCTGCATGCGTCGGGTTTGCTCCTCGGGGGTCCAGCCGAACACGTCTTCGCCGAACAGGAACAGCGATCCGGCCATAAAGAACTGAACCGTGGCTACGGGGTCTTCGACCTCGAACACGCCCGTTGAGTTCCCCTGCTCAACCACCTCGCCGACAATCGGACCCAGCACCCGGACGATCTCGATATTGTTGCGATCGTGCAGCTCGCGGTTCTCCGGGCGATGGAGGTCGTCGACGACGCCTCGCGATTCCGTTTGCAGTTCCTTTGCGGCGGCAAACATCGTCTGCAGCTTGTCCAGCGGCGCAAGTGAAGGGTCGTCTGCGATCCGCCGCAACTCCTCCGCTATGGTCTCGACCATCCGCACGGACAACGCGGCTAGGATTTCGTCCTTAGTACGGAAATAATGGTAGAACGTGCCCTTGGCGACGCCGGCTTCGCGGACGATTTCATCCACGCTGGTGTTGGCATAGCCGCGGGTCCTGAATAGGTTTTCGGCCACATCGAGAAGTTCGGCGCGTCGGACATGCGGCGCCTTCACTGTTCTGACCATGCCGGTATCGCTCTCCATACAGGGCAGCGAATTTCTGCCGCCGGCGACGCTACGCGGTTTGCTTGGTGAAGAACAGCTCCCGCTCGCGCCACACCACGTAGCCCGCTGCCGCCAGCAACACGCCGGTCTGGATCAGCTTGGTCAGCGGGTGGGGCGAGAACAGTTCGTTGAAAAAGCCCGAGGTAATGTGAAACAGGACCGCGATCCAGATGTTGCGCCCGGCCCGGTAGTAAAGCCAGTTCATCAGGAACACGACGGGGAAGATGCTGACCGGGAAATTGAGCGCTTCCCAGATCCCGGTTTCGACCAGGTTGCTGTGGTAATACCCGTTTATCAGCGCCAGCGGTGCGTGCCACACGCCCCAAAACGTCGCGAAGATTACCGAGGTCGTGAACAATGACCATCGCCTTCGCAAGGCGTCTGTACCGTAAGTGTGCCACGCCAGCTCCTCGAACACGGGAATCAGGATCAGCGCTGCCCATGGCGAGACACCGCCCGCGCTGAAGCTCGGTTGGCTGTTGATGTGGAATTGGCCGGCGCTGAAGCCCAGCGGAAGCGAAAGCGCGATGGCCAGCAGGATGCTGGCGGGCATCAGTGCCGAGGCAGCCAACCAGTGGCCGGCGCTTCCGGCCCGAAAGTTGACGAAGCGGGTGCGGCAGTCGTCCCGCAAGACCGGGTTTGGGAGAATGAGGCACGCTGCGACGAACACCGGTGCCAGTATGCCAAGCAGCGCAGCAAGCAAGCCGATTGCCTGGACGCGCGGCCCACCGGCGCCGTGATGGCTGATCCATGCGGGAACGAGCCAAAGCAGCCACGGGAGGATGGTCGACAGGCCGTAAAACAGCCATGGTCGGCGATAGTGTTGAATGACTTGCATGCGTCTTCAATAGTTATTGACCGACCGACGGTCAATAAGGAGATTTGCGAAGGGTGGGTCTGCTTAGTGATTCGGGTGAGGAATTGGATTTGGCAGCGATATCTAATGCCGAGGGAGCCGGTCGAGCAGGAGGATCAGCGGATCGCCGCCAACAACTTCTCCTTCAATCCCGGCATGCGCTGGTGGTATTTCTCGAACATGACGGCGGACGACGCGCTGCTGTTCAAGTTCCACGACAGCGACCATTCGCGCACCTGGCGCTGCCCGCACACTGCCTTTCGCGACAGCAGCTTTCCCGATGCCAATATCCGCGAGAGCATCGAATGCCGCAGCGTGGCCTTCTGGGAATAGGACATCGATCAAGGCGCCATCGAATGGCGGAGCTTGCAATTTTCTAATATTCAGCTATATAGAAATTGCCTAACGTCGCTTGCGACGGGATTTGCGAGCCGCGAAGGCCGCTCCTCTTTCCATTCATGCTTCATGGCCCCGCCACGCGGAATCGTCCGCGCTGCGGCGATTATTCGTACCCATGAAAGGGATATATTGGCGAAAGAAGAACTCCTGACGATGGAAGGGAGCGTGGACGAGGTCCTGCCCGACGGACGTTTCAGGGTCACGCTCGACAACGAGCATGAGCTTATCGCCTACACCGCAGGAAAGATGCGCCGATATCGCATCCGCACAGTCGCGGGCGACAGGGTGCATGTTGAACTCACCCCCTACGACCTCACCAAGGGAAGGATTGTCTTCCGTGAGCGAGGGGATTCACAGGGCCCCGCCAGGCGGCAAGGCCGCCGTTTCGGGCGCTAGACAACAAGAAAGACTTCCGGCGGGCAAAGTCCGCCGACACGACAAGATGAAAATGAATACGATCGGCGCCAACGAGCGCCACATACCGAATTTCGATCTCAGCCGAACTGGCAACCGCAGGCCTTTGGGCCGCAAGCCCGGGGATGGCAGCCTGTCCAGACCCGAGCTCCGACGCCTCGTCGCGGCCATGATCGACTGACAAAGACTATCCGGCGCAGGATGCGCCGGACCATTTTCCAGGGATTTCCTGGTCTCGATTTCGCTTCCCGAATGGTCGTTTGCCATTCGTCGCTTCGAAGTCCATGCTCGCCAAATCGCGGATCATGGACTTGTAGGCGTCCGCGGCCGAGAGACTGGCGTGCTCCCGCTTACATAAGGGAGCGCATCCGTGGACCTCAATCTCAAATATTCGGAGCACCAGAAGGCACTCCTGAGCGCAGGCATCGCGACAGACGCGGTCATGCGCGGCCTGCACCTGGATCGTGCAGCGATACTGGCAGAAGAGATCGCGCTGCATCAGTCGCGGCTGGGCGCGGCGGCGGCCTGCGCATGGAGTGCGCTGATGCTGGCCGCAGCGAGTGCGACCGCGCCCGGGGATGTCCGGGAGCTCAGCAGGTGACCGGGGAAGCGAACGGCAAGCGGCCAGGCAGATCGATGATGGTTTTCAGGAGCCGTGCCTCGTGGGGGAAGAGAATGCCCACCGACATGGCCAAGCGACAGGGCGACATCGCGACCTTCGCGCTGCTGTCCTTCGACGGCAAGGATGAGGCGATGAAGTTTCTCAATACGCGCTGCGAGAGCCTTGGAGCGCGCCCGCTCGATCTGGCGATCGCAAGTGACGCTGGCTACGAACAGGTCAGGCAGGCGATCGCCGAACTGGCGGATTCTCGCGGGCAGTAATCGAAACGGCGTCTCGAACCGGTTGGCTTGCGGGTGACTGTCAGGAAGCCGCGTGGCCTTCTGCCTTTTGCTGCTCGATCGCCAGGCGGTTGACTTGGACTGCCTCGATCTGCTTGGCCATCTTGCGCCATGCAATCTCCGATCGCAGGGCGATTTCCTTCACATTGTCGAGCTGCGCCGCTTCGGCCGCCAAGGCCGCCTCGTCGGCGCGCGCAAGACAGAAATCGAGTGTCAGCGCCAAGAGCCAGGTCTCCTCTAATTCCAGGCGCTCTCCGGAACGCGGAACCGATGTTCACGCGCCCCGGAGCGAACCAGCGATATGATCAGGCATTGGCGAGATTGATGGCCGAATCCTTGCCATTGTCCCCGACCTTGACGTCGTAGGACAGGCGTTGCTCCTTTTCGAGCGACTGCATCCCTGCCGCCTGAACGGCGGAAATATGGACGAAACTGTCCTTGCCGCCGTCTTCCGGTGCGATAAAGCCATAGCCCTTGTCGGTATTGAAGAATTTTACGGTGCCGATTGGCATGATCTGTTCCTTTCAAAGAACGAGTGTTCCGCGCCGCGCGATTGCGGCACGGACGTGCGTCAGGTCGTCAATTGAAAGGAAGTCGTCGTGATTAGCAGGCAATGCCTGGCCCAAAGCGCCGAAACCCGTCGATAACACAACGTCAGCGCTGTTCCAGTAGCACCGTTGGCCCGAATTACCTAAACAATCTTTGAAGCCCGGCGATACAGGCGAGAGCATCGAATGCCGCAGCGTGGCGTTCTGGGAGTAGGGCTCGGTCCGAAACGGGCGCCTTGAGTCGATTGGCGACAGGCAACCAAGAGTCGGGAGCGGAAACGTTCATCTTGGCCCGACTCGCGTCGGGATGGTATGAATTCAGCATGTAACCGGCACGTCCGAGGAGAGTGGACGATGCAGAAAGCCGTTCCGCTGGATTTGCGGATGGTCCGCGAGGAGGTACTCACGGCCTTGGGTTCTGCGAGCCGCAGCGAGGCCGACAGGCACCGCCGAACGGCCGAAAGAATATTCAGAAGAGCCGTTCGGAACATGCAGCGCGAGCCCGACCTGCATTACGAGTGGTCGCTGCTGCGCAATTCCAGCTTGGGTTGCGATCAGGAGATCGAACATGCGAAAGCTCGGCGACGAAGTGCACATTAGCACCGAGGAAGCCCGAGGCGGCGATACACCTCACATCCTGCGATATGTGCTGTCGATCAGCCTGGCGCTGGCAATCGCCGCCATGCTTGCGATCTGGCTGACGACCACGACCTCCGAACGGCCGGCGCCGGGCCAGGCGGTTACCGCTGAAGAACACGCGCTTGGCGGATAACCTGGGCGCGCCTGAGTATTGACGGCGAAACCCCTTCCCGACGGCACGGGCGCGCCGGGAAGGGGAATGGCCTCGCCGATCGATCGCTCAGCCGGGCAGGGAGACTGCGTCGGTGACGTGAACGAGGCCGTTGGAGGCATCCAGATCGGCGGCAACGACCGTCGCTTCGCCGCCATTCTCGTCGGTCAGGATCACATTGCCGCCCACCAGCCGGGCCGTCAGCGTGCCGCCCTGGAGTGTCGACAGCTCGGCCGTTCCACCGTTCTTCTCGATCAGCTCGACAAGATCGGTGGACGATACTTCGCCTGCCACCACGTGATAGGTGAGGACAGCTTGCAACTGGGCCCGGTTTTCCGGCTTGAGGAGAGTTTCGACGGTGCCCGCGGGAAGTTCGCCAAAGGCGGCATCGGTGGGAGCGAATACCGTGAACGGCCCTGCCGACGACAATGCGTCGACCAGTTGTGCGGCCTTCACCGCGGCGACCAGCGTCGCGTGGTCGGGCGATCCAACCGCCGTATCGACAATCGAACCGGTCGCGGATTGCCCGGCCATGGCCGGAGCGGAGACGCCCAGCAAGGCAGCGGCAAGGAGGGGGGTCAATTTCATAGTCACGTCCTTTCGGGGGAAGGTTGGGGGAAACCTGCAAGGATCCTGCAACTGCGAAACTGGTGCGCGGGTCCTCGATCCTCAACCTGACCTTTCGGGCAATGAATGGGACGAGGACCGGAAGGCCTTGCCGATTGACGGGTGGCGATTGTCCGAACCCTCTGACGGGCTCGCTCGCAGATATGCCCGCTTCAGGTCGCGAGCAGACCGGCAGCTTCGGGTGGAAAGCGGACGTTGGATTACGTCGCGGAGCCCCAGCCTGGATCGCCATCAACAACAAAGTAGGTGATCTTGGGAGGTTCTGCGAAGCTTGGCGGC
>NZ_DBNHSF010000059.1:0-19255 GCF_057143545.1 Candidatus Andeanibacterium sp. | reverse complement strand
CCGTCCGCGATCATGCGTGAGATTAACGCATCGATCCCGTTCGACAAGGCCCTGTGGCGGCAGGACATCGCCGCATCGAAGGCGCATGTCGCGATGCTCGGCGCGCAGGGGATCGTATCGGCGGAGGATGCGCAGGCGATTGCCGACGGCCTCGACCGGGTCGCCAGCGAATACGAGGCCAATGGCGTGCCCGAGGATTGGGACCTCGAAGACATCCACATGACCACCGAAAGCCGGCTGGCGGAACTGGTCGGGCCGGTCGCCGGTCGCCTCCACACCGCGCGCAGCCGCAACGACCAGGTGGCGACTGATTTCCGCCTGTGGGTGCGCGATGCGATCGACCAGGCCGATGCCGGGCTGGAAGCGCTGCAACGGGCGCTGGTCGCGCGGGCGGGCGAGCATGCCGCCAGCATCATGCCCGGCTTCACCCATCTCCAGATCGCCCAGCCGGTGACGCTCGGCCATCATTTGCTGGCCTATTACGAGATGGCGCGGCGCGATCGCTCGCGCCTGGCCGATGCGCGGGCGCGGCTCAATGAATGTCCGCTCGGCTCGGCGGCGCTGGCGGGTACCGGCTTTGCGATCGACCGCAATGCGACGGCCAGCGCGCTCGGCTTCGACAAGCCCACGGATAACTCGCTCGATGCGGTGTCGGACCGCGATTTCGCGCTCGATTATTTGATGGCGGCAGCGCAGTGCTCGCTCCACCTCTCGCGGCTGGCGGAGGAGTTCATCCTGTGGGCGAGCCAGCCCTTCGGCTTCGTGCGCCTGCCCGATGCGCTCAGCACCGGCAGCTCGATCATGCCGCAGAAGAAGAACCCCGACGCGGCCGAACTGGTGCGCGGCCATGCCGGGCGGATCGTCGGCTGCGCCACCGCGCTGATGGTGACGATGAAGGGCCTCCCGCTGGCCTATTCGAAGGACATGCAGGACGACAAGCCGCCGGTGTTCGAAGCCGCCGGATTGCTGGCGCTGTCGATCGCGGCGATGACCGGGATGGTCGCCGACGCCGCCTTCAACACCGGGCGGATGCGGCAGGCGGCCGAGCTCGGCTACGCCACCGCCACCGACCTCGCCGACTGGCTGGTGCGCGAAGCCGATATTCCCTTCCGCGAGGCGCATCACATCACCGGCGCGGCGGTCAGGCTGGCCGAGAGCAAGGGCGTGGCGCTCGATGCGCTTTCGCTCGACGAGTTCAAGGCGATCGACGAGCGGATCGGCGAGGGCGTATTCGCGGCGCTTTCGGTCGACGCCTCGGTCGCCGCGCGGACCAGCCATGGCGGAACCGCGCCCGACGAGGTAAGGAAACGTGTGGCCGAAGCCCGGGCCGCACTGGGAATGGATTGATGCGCAAGCTTTCTGCCCTTGTTCTTGCCGGAATGCTCAGCGCCTGCGCGCAGACCGCCGAATTGCGCCCGGCGGAGGGCGATACGCTCCCGGTCGCGCCGTTCGGGAGGGAAGACCAGCCCGAACCCGACGAGCTGCTGGCGCTCGATCCGCAGGCAGCCCCCGAACGTAGCGTCGAATTGCGCCGCCGCTCCGAGGAACGCGAAGACGATCCGTTCGACCTGCCGCCTGAAGAATAGACCATGGACCATTTTCACCTGAAGGACGGCGAACTTTACGCCGAGGATGTGCCGCTGGCGCGGATCGCCGAGGAAGTCGGCACCCCGGTCTATGTCTATTCGCGCGCCACGCTCGAGCGGCATGCCCAGGTGTTTCGCGACGGCCTCGAGCCGGTGGCGCGGGAATCCGGGCGCGAACCGCTGATCGCCTTCGCGGTGAAGGCCAACCCCAACCTCGCCGTGCTCAAGGTGCTCGCCAACCAGGGCTATGGCGCGGATGTCGTATCGGGCGGGGAACTGATCCGGGCGCTGGCGGCCGGGATGCCGGCGGACAAGATCGTGTTCTCGGGCGTCGGCAAGACCAGGGCAGAGCTGCGGCTGGGGCTCGAAAAGCGCATTGGCCAGTTCAACGTGGAATCGCGCGAGGAGGGGCGCGAACTGGCCGCGCTCGCCACCGAGCTTGGCCTGACGGCGCAGGCGTGCTTGCGGATCAATCCCGACGTCGATGCGAAGACGCACGAGAAGATCTCGACCGGGAAGGCCGAGAACAAGTTCGGCATCCCGCTGGTCCATGCGCGCGAGGCCTATGGCGAACTGGCCGCGCTCGAAGGGCTGAACCTGCGCGGCGTGGCGGTCCATATCGGCAGCCAGCTGCTCGATCTCGAACCGCTCGAAACCGCCTTCGCCAAGGTCGGCGCGCTGGTCGCGGACCTGCGGACCGCAGGGCACACCATCACCCATGTCGATCTCGGCGGCGGGCTGGGCGTACCCTACAAGGCGGGGGATGATCCTCCCTCGCCCGCCGATTATGGCGCGATGGTCGCGCGCGCGACCAGCGGCGGGGACGTCCAGTTGGCGTTCGAACCGGGCCGGGTGATCGCCGGCAATGCCGGGGTGCTGCTGACGCGGGTGATTCGGGTCAAGCGCGGCGGCAACGGGCCACCGTTCGTGATCGTCGATGCAGCAATGAACGACCTTGCCCGTCCGGCAATGTATGGCGCGTGGCACGATTTCGAAGCGGTGACGCCGAGCGGCGAGCGGATGACTGCCAATATCGTCGGCCCGATCTGCGAGACCGGCGATACCTTCGCGCGCGACCGGGAATGCGATGCGCTCACCTCGGGCGAACTGGCGGTCTTCCGCACCGCCGGGGCCTATGGCGCGACCATGGCGTCGAGTTACAATTCGCGCGGTTTCGTGCCCGAAGTGCTGGTCTCGGGCGCGCAATGGGCGGTGGTCGCCGACCGGATCCCGGCCGATGCGATCATGGATGCCGAGCGCGTCCCCGATTTTCTGAGCGACTGATGCGCTCACTCCCGCTCTTCCATCGCATCGCCGGAAAGACGGTGATCGTTCTGGGGGAAGGGCCGCTGGCCGAACCCAAGAAGCGGCTGGTCGAGCGCGCGGGCGGCGTGGTCGTCGGCGAGGACGATAGCGAGGCGCGGCTGGCCTTCGTCGCGCTGGAGGAGCCCGAGGAAGCGGTGGCGCGGCTCAAGGCGCGCGGGGTGCTGGTCAATGTCGTCGACCGGCCCGAACTGTGCGATTTCACCACGCCGAGCATTCTCGAGCGCGATCCGGTGCTGGTTGCGGTGGGGACCTCGGGTGCGTCGGCGGGGCTGGCAAAGCATCTCAGATTGCGGCTCGAGGCTTTGCTTCCACACTCGCTTGGCACGTTGGCGACGAGGCTCGAATCAATGCGCGATGCGTTGAAGCAGCGACTTCCCAATCCCACAGACCGGCGGCAGGCGCTCGACCGCGCGCTCGGCAGCGGCGGCATGCTCGACCCGCTCGATCCGCACGCGCCCGACCGGATCGGGGAGTGGCTGGAAGGCGCGGAGGCCGGCGATGGCAGCCGTCGCGCGATCCTCCTCCTGACCAGCGACGATCCCGGCGACTTGACCCTGCGTCAGGCAGGGCTGCTCGGTGCGGCCGATGCGGTCCTGCATGAGCCGGGAATTCCCGCTGCGATCCTCGCCCAGGCGCGGGCCGATGCTGCGAGGTTTGTCCTCCCCTTCGAAGGCGAGTTGCCGAAGGGCCTGACGGTCGAGCTCCGCCGCGGGTGAGGCGCGTCACCTGATCCCGCCTGCCTAAAATGCCCCGCCCGCCAGCGCATCGATCGCGCCCTGCAGTATGACCGCCGCCGCGTGGCTGTCGATCCTTTCGGCGCGCTTCCCCCGGCTCAAATCCTGCGCAAGCATGTCGCGTTCGGCGCTGGCGGTCGACCAGCGTTCGTCCCACAGCAGGATCGGCAGGCCCAGCCCCACATCTCCCTGGGCGAGGTTCCGGGCGTAGGCCCGGCTCGCCTGCGCGCGCGGACCTTCGCTGCCGTCCATGTTGAGCGGCAGGCCGATGACGATGCCTTTGACTTTTCGCTCGGCGACCAGCGCTTCGAGCCTGGCCTTATCTGCAGCGAATTTGCCGCGCGGCAGGGTCTTGCCCGCGCTGGAAATGCTCCAGCCGGCATCGCAGAACGCCGTGCCGATCGTTTTGGTGCCGAGATCGAGTGCCAGCAGCGCACCACCCCCGGGCAAGGCCGCTCGGAATTCCGCCGTCCGGTCAGTAATCGTCGCGGCGCCAGTCAACCGAAGTCATTCCAGGGCAAGATCGGTCTCGAACCGTTTATCGACCGCGTTCTGTTCGGCGCGGCGTTCGAGGGCGACCTTGATCATCGCCACCAGCGGATCGGCCAGCGCGAGGCCAAGGATGCCGAACAGGATCCCCATGATCAGCTGGGCGGCGAGCACCAGCGCCGGGGCGAGGTCGACCGTCTTGCGGGCGATCAGCGGGATCAGCACGTAGCCGTCGATCGTCTGGACCGAGAAATAGACGAAGATCGTATAGAGGCCCATCGAGACCCCGCCGGAAAAGCCGACCAGCACCATCAGCACGCCCGAGATGACCGCGCCGATATTGGGAATGAAGGCGAGCAGGCCGGTCAGCAGGCCGAGCAGCACCGCCATCGGTACCGGCACCCCGTCGTTGAACAGCGCATAGCCGGCCAGCATCAGCCAGGTGAATACGCCTTCCACGACCATGCCGAACAGCCGTCCGGCCAGCAGATGCCGCATCTGCTGGCCCATTCGCGATGCCGTTTCGTAGAAATCGGCGCGGCGGTTGTCGGGCAGCATCCAGGCGACGCCGCGCTCGTACAGCCGCGGTTCGAGCGCGAAATAGATGCCCAGGATCGCGATGAAGATCATGCTGGTGATCCCGCCGAGGATGCCCGTGAGCGCGCGGGTTACCGTGCCCACGCCGCTCGCCAGCTGGTTGGCGAGGCTCTCGGCATTGGTCGCCTCGATCGCGAGGCCGTTGGCCCTCGCCCAGTCGAGCAGCTTGTTCGCCTGCTCCTGGATCAGGCTGGGAAACTCCGCGGCCTCGACCGCGATTGTGTTCCCCGCATAGGATACGGTCCAGGCGAGGAAGATTATTCCCGCGAAAATGACGATCGTGACGCGCCAGGTCCGCCCGATCTTGAGATAGCGGCCCAATACGCGAGCCCCGCCATCGATCATCGCGGCGAACACGGCGCCGGCGAAGATCACCAGCAACGGGCGGGCGAGCAGCACGCACAGCGCGACGAAGCCGATCACCAGCGCCCAGACCAGCGCCTTCTTGGCTTCGGCGGCCATCAGCGGATCGCGGAAACGCGCCGGGCTTGAGCCCATATGGGCGATCTCTTCGTCGTCTTCCGCGCTCATGGCCTATTCCCCCTCGTTCGCCCCCTCGACGATTGTCGGCCGCAGGCTAGTCCCCGCGCGCCCGCTGCGAAAGGCCGAAATCCATGTCGCGGGATTGAGCGACATCGATCCGTCGAGCGAGAAGGTGATGAATTCGGCCCGGCCGCCGACGCTGGAGAGCGGTACGGGTCCGCCAAGGCCGCTCTGGAAGACCTCCGCCCGGCTGTCGGCCGAATGGTCGCGGTTGTCGCCCATCAGGAACACATGCCCGTCGGGAATCGTGATTTCGGGATAATTGTCGAGCGGCTGGCTGGTATGGTCGATGATCAGGAAGCTCGCGCCGTTGGGATATGTCTCGCGATAGGTTTCGAGCTCGCACACCTCTGCCCCCGAAGGCAAGCGAACCCTCGCACCGGGATAATCACAGGGCGCGTTGCCATCGACCGGGATTCGAACAGGAGGCTCGAATGTACGCGGAATCTCCTTGCCGTTGAGCCAGATGCGCCCGTCGACCACCGCGATCCGGTCACCCGGCAAGCCGACCACGCGCTTGATATAATCCTCGGCCTTGTCGGGCGGGACGGCGATCACGATGTCGCCATAGGCCGGGGTCTTGCTGGCGATCTTCCACTCGCTGCGCGGCAGGATGTGGAACGGGAAGGAGGTCGAGACCCACGACCAGCCATAGGGATATTTGCTGACCACCAGCCGGTCGCCCTTGAGCAGGCTGGGCATCATCGATTCGGACGGAATGTAGAATGGCTTGGCCACCAGCGTGTGGAACAGCATCACCGCCAGCAGCATCAGCGCCAGGCCGCGGATCTCGGCGATCCAGTTGACCTTTTCCTTGGGCTTTTTCCCGTCAGTGGCTTTGTTACCTTCCACCGGTGTGTCGCCACTTGCGGCTTCGCTTGCCATTGATTCGCTCTCGCCTTCCATTGTCACAGCCTGCGCGCCTCGATCACCACGAAGGCCTGTGCCCATGGGTGGTCGTCGGTGAGCGTCAGATGAATTACCGCCTCGTGGCCCTCGGGCGTCAATTCGTCGAGGACGATCCTTGCGCCGCCAGCGAGCGCCAGGGTCGGCGCGCCCGAGGGGGCATTGATCACCCCGATATCCTTCATGAACACGCCGCGCTTGAAGCCGGTGCCGACCGCCTTGGAGAAGGCCTCCTTGGCGGCGAAGCGCTTGGCATAGGTGCCCGCGCGGGTGAACGGGCGGCGGGCGGCCTTGGCGCGTTCGATTTCGGTGAACACGCGCAGCTCGAAGCGTTCGCCCCAGCGGAGGAGCGAAGCCTCGATCCGCTCGATATTGCAGAGATCGGATCCCATCCCGATGATCATGACGGCTCCCCCAAGCCGTCACCCCGGACTTGATCCGGGGTCCAGCTCCCTTTCGAGCGCCGCCTCCAAAAAGCGGGACCCCGGCTCGGGGGCCGGGGTGACGACGGAGGGTAACGGGTCGTCATCGCGCCTCATCCATCAATTGGCGCATCCGCCGCACGGATGCCTCCAGCCCGACGAAGATCGCCTCGCCGACAAGGTAGTGCCCGATATTGAGCTCGGCCAGTTGCGGGATCGCGGCGATCGGCTGGACATTCTCATAGGTCAGGCCGTGCCCGGCATGGGGCTCGATCCCGTTCTTCACCGCCAGCGCGGCCATCTCGGCAATCCGCGTCAATTCCGTCTCCACCCGGTCACCCGTAGCATGGGCATATTCGCCGGTGTGGAATTCGACCACCGGGGCGTTGAGGCGCAAGGCCGCTTCGACCTGCCGGGGATTGGCTTCGATGAACAGGCTCACCCGGATACCCGCGTCGAGCAGGCGCGAGACGATCGGCGCGAGCTGGTTGTGCAGCCCGGCCGCGTCGAGCCCGCCCTCGGTGGTCCGCTCCTCGCGCTTTTCGGGAACGATGCAGGCGGCATGCGGCCTGTGCCTGAGCGCGATGGCCAGCATTTCCTCGGTCGCCGCCATTTCGAGATTGAGCGGCAGGTCGGTCGCGTCCTGGATCCGCTTCAAATCGTCGTCGCGGATATGCCGCCGG
This sequence comes from Candidatus Andeanibacterium sp., assembly GCF_057143545.1. Taxonomy (NCBI): domain Bacteria; kingdom Pseudomonadati; phylum Pseudomonadota; class Alphaproteobacteria; order Sphingomonadales; family Sphingomonadaceae; genus Candidatus Andeanibacterium; species Candidatus Andeanibacterium sp. The sequence goes on along the minus strand of NZ_DBNHSF010000059.1, from coordinate 11,969 downwards.
TCCTCGCGCAGATGCGCGGTGATCCCGTCGCCGCCGACCGCGGCGACGATCTCGGCCGCGCGCACGGGATCGGGATGATCGCCGCCGCGCGCGTTGCGGATCGTTGCGACGTGATCGATGTTCACGCCCAGTCTGAGCTTGTGCGAAGCCACGGCCGACGCTCAGTCCCTGCGGCTGCCGGGCTTCTCGACCGGGATCGCTGCCAGTTCCGGCGGGAGTTCGTCCTCGGCATAGGTCGGGATTGCCAGCTGGACCAGCGGGAAGAACGGCACGTCGAATGTGACTTCGCCGCCCGACCGGTCGACCAGCGCGGCCGCGGCAATCACTTCGCCGCCGGCAGCCTCGATCGCCTTCATCGCTTCGTGCGAGGACAGCCCGGTCGTCACCACGTCCTCGACCATCAGCACCTTCTCGCCCGGCTTGAGCGCGAATCCCCGGCGGAACTCGAACACGCCTTCGGGCCGCTCGACGAACAACGCTTCCCGGTCCAGAGCCCGCCCGACCTCGTGGCCGATGATCACCCCGCCCATCGCCGGGGAGACGACCTTGTCGATCTTCTGGCGCAATTCGCGCGGGATCTTCTGGACCAGCGCGATCGCCAGCTTCGAAGCGCGCATCGGGTCCATCAGCACCCGGGCGCATTGCAGGTAATGCGAGCTGTGGCGCCCCGACGAGAGCTTGAAATGGCCCTCGAGCAGGGCCTCGCTGGCGCGGAACTCGTGGAGTACCTCGTCTTCGGTCATTGGAGTCTCGATTTATCCCTGTTTCTGCGAACGATTTGCACCTACGGCCCGCCTGCGACCGGGCTGAACAATTTTCTCCCTAGAAGCGCTTGAGGCGGGGGGCAAGCGCGCGTATAGGCCCCGCAAACCTGCCCTCTTCGGGGGCGCCAACGGGCCTTGCCGGCCCCATTTCGAGAGCGGAAAGCGTCGGACAGATGAATTTTGGCGAGATGTTTCGCAGCGCAAGGGACAGGATTTCGGCCCTTGTCCTGGGTCTTTCAATGGCAGTGATTCCCACATTTGCAGTGGCCCAGGAAGCCGAAACGGCGGATGCGACGGCTGCGGCGGCCGTGGAATCGCCGGCTGTCGAAGGCGCCGAGACGGCCGTCGAAGCCGCCAGCGCCTATACCCCGCTCGGCCCCGAGATGATCAAGGGCGCGCCGGAGCCGGGCGCGATCTGGTTCCAGCCCCAGCACAACGAAATGGGCCAGCAGGCCCTGCGGATGAACGACTTGGTGCTCACCCCGATCATCACTGCAATCAGCCTGCTGGTGCTGTTCCTGCTGATCTGGGTCATCGCGCGCTACAACAAGCGCGCCAACCCCACGCCGTCGCGCACCAGCCACAACACCACGCTGGAAGTCCTGTGGACCGGGATCCCGATCCTGATCCTGGTCGGCATCGCGGTGCCATCGGTGAACCTGCTGTTGAAACAGTTCGAGCCGGCTCCCGAAGAAGCGCTGACGATCAAGACCAATGGCTACCAGTGGTACTGGGGCTATGAATATGTCGACAATGGCGGGTTCGAAGTGATCTCGAACATGCTGCCCGAGGAAGAGGCCGAGGCGCGCGGCGAACCCCCGCAACTGGCGGTCGACAACCGGATGGTCGTCCCCGTGGGCGTGCCGATCCGGATCCAGACCTATGGCGCCGACGTGATCCATTCCTTCGCCGTGCCCTCGCTGTGGTTCAAGCTCGATGCCGTGCCCGGCCAGATCAACGAGAAAGTGCTGCAGATCGACGAGGTCGGCATCTATTACGGCCAGTGTTCGGAACTGTGCGGCGCCCGCCACGGCTACATGCCGATCGCGGTCGAAGCCGTGCCGATGGAACAATTCGAAGCCTGGGTGCTCTCGCAGGGCGGGACGCTGGGCGGAGACGCAGCCGTCGAGGCGGCCCCGGCTGAAGCGGGCGATGCCGAAGCCGTCGCCACCCAAGAAACCGCCAGCGAAGCCTGAGCGCGACAGAGAATTAGGAAGAAGGTCCAGATTTAGCCATGGCCACCACCGCCGATACCTTCCAGGCTCATTCCGAAGAGCACCACGACGCCGACCACAAGCCGGGCTTCTTCGCCCGCTGGTTCATGTCCACCAACCACAAGGACATCGGCACGCTCTACCTGGTGTTCGCGATCTTCGCCGGGATCATCGGCGGCGCTTTCTCGGGCTTGATGCGCTGGGAACTCGCCGAGCCGGGCATCCAGCATCTTGGCTGGATCGCCGAGCTGTTCGGCACCGAGAATCCGACCTTCGACCAGTCGCTGCACCTGTGGAACGTGCTGATCACCGCGCACGGGCTGATCATGGTGTTCTTCATGGTCATGCCGGCCATCATCGGCGGGTTCGGCAACTGGTTCGTGCCCTTGATGATCGGCGCGCCGGACATGGCCTTCCCGCGGATGAACAATCTGTCGTTCTGGCTGACCTTCGCCGGCTTCTGCTCGCTGATGGCGTCGGCCTTCGTGCCCGGCGGCACCGGCCAGGGCGCGGGCGTCGGCTGGACGGTCTATGCCCCGCTCTCGACTTCGGGCTCGGTCGGCCCGGCGATGGATTTCGCGATCTTCTCGCTCCACCTCGCGGGCGCGGGCTCGATCCTCGGGGCGATCAATTTCATCACCACCATCTTCAACATGCGCGCGCCGGGCATGACGCTGCACAAGATGCCGCTGTTCGTGTGGTCGGTGCTGGTCACCGCCTTCCTGCTGCTGCTGGCGCTGCCGGTGCTCGCCGCTGCGATCACCATGTTGCTGACCGACCGCAATTTCGGCACGACCTTCTTCAACGCGGCCGGCGGGGGCGACCCGGTGCTCTACCAGCACCTGTTCTGGTTCTTCGGCCATCCCGAAGTCTACATCATGATCCTGCCGGGCTTCGGCATTATCAGCCAGGTGGTCTCGACCTTCAGCCGCAAGCCGGTGTTCGGCTATCTCGGCATGGCCTATGCGATGGTCGCGATCGGCGTGGTCGGCTTCATCGTCTGGGCGCACCACATGTACACTGTCGGCCTCGACGTGAACACCAAGCTCTATTTCACCCTCGCGACGATGGTGATCGCGGTGCCCACCGGCATCAAGATCTTCAGCTGGATCGCGACGATGTGGGGCGGCAGCCTCGAATTCAAGTCGCCGCTGGTGTGGGCGATGGGCTTCATTTTCCTGTTCACCGTCGGCGGGGTGACCGGCGTCGTGCTCGCCAATGGCGGGATCGACGACAACCTCCACGACACCTATTACGTGGTGGCGCATTTCCACTACGTGCTTTCGCTCGGCGCGGTGACCGCGCTGTTCTGCGGGTTCTATTACTGGTTCCCGAAGATGAGCGGGCGAATGCACAGCGAATTCCTCGCGCATCTCCACTTCTGGGTGTTCTTCGTCGGCGTGAACACGATCTTCTTCCCGCAGCATTTCCTCGGGATGCAGGGCATGCCGCGGCGCTATCCGGACTACACCCCGGCCTACGAGCTGTGGAACTACGTCTCCTCGATCGGCTACCTGATCCTGCTGGTCTCGATGGCGATCTGGCTGGTCAACGTGATCTATGCCTTCACCATGGGCAAGAAGGCCGAAGGCAATTACTGGGGCGAAGGCGCGACCACGCTCGAATGGACGCTGTCGAGCCCGCCGCCGTTCCATCAGTTCGAAACGCTGCCGGTGATCGAGGACAAGGATCACCACTAGGCGCGTCGCCCCGGAGGGGCGGCTCCACAATTCCCCCTCCCCATACGGGAGGGGTTAGGGGAGGGACCCACCCCTTCCCAACAGGTATGATCAATGGCTGAACAGCCCTCCCCCGTCCCCTCCCTTGGTAGGGAGGGGAGCTTGATGGCCCCGGCAGCGGCCGGGGCAGTTCCTTTGCCGGCCGAATGGCGCGATTTCTTCGCGCTGACCAAGCCGCGGGTAATGAGCCTGGTGGTCTTCACCGGGCTGTGCGGCCTGTTGGCCGCGCCGGGCGGGATCAACCCGGTGCTGGGCTTCACCGCAGTGTTGTGCATCGCGATGGGCGCGGGCGGGGCAGGGGCGCTCAACCAGTGGTGGGAAGCCGATCTCGACGCCGGAATGAAGCGCACCTCGGGCCGGCCGCTGCCGATGGGCAAGATGGACCGCGAAAGCGCGCGCGATTTCGGAGTCGGACTGTCGGCGGCAGCGGTGCTGATCATGGGATTGGCGGTGCACTGGCTGGCGGCGGCGATCCTGCTCGTCTCGATCGTCTATTACGCGGTGATCTACACGATCTGGCTCAAGCCACGCACGCCGCAGAACATCGTCATCGGAGGCGGGGCGGGGGCCTTTCCGCCGCTGATCGGCTGGGTCGCGGTGACGGGCGAGATCACGCTGATGCCTGTGCTGCTGTTCGCGATCATCTTCTTCTGGACCCCGCCGCATTTCTGGGCGCTCGCGCTGTTCGTGAAGAGCGATTACGCCAAGGTCGGGATCCCGATGATGCCGGTGGTCGCAGGCGAGAAGGCCACCCGGCTGCAGATTCTCGCCTATTGCGTGATGCTGGTGCCGCTCTCGGCGACGCCGTGGTTCATCGGCGGGACCGGGCCGGTCTACGGCATCGCAGCTCTGGCGCTGTCGCTGGCCTTCCTGCTGCTCTCGCTGCCGGTCGCATTCCGCTCGCCCGAGGGCGATGGGGATCGCAACAGGCCCGAGAAGCGCCTGTTCGGGTTCTCGGTCATCTACCTCTTCGCTTTGTTTGCCGCGCTGGTTGCGGATCGCATTCTGATTGTGCAGGGAGTCCTGTCATGACCAAGCGCTTCACGCCCGAGGAAGAGGCCGAGTTCCGCCGCCGCCGCAAGGGTCGCAACATCGCGCTTGCCCTGATCCTGGCCGGCTTTGCGGTGCTGTTCTTCTTCATCACCATCGTCCAGTTCGGCGGGCAGCAGGGATGAGCGCGCTCAGCCTCGAACAGCGCAATGTGCGCGTGGGGCTGCTCGCCTTCGGGCTGGCGGTGGCGATGTTGGGCCTGGGCTATGCCGCGGTCCCGCTCTACCGCCTGTTCTGCCAGGTCACCGGCTTTGGCGGCACGACCCAGGTGGCAAGCGCGGCCGAGGCCGCGTCTGTCAGGCCCATGGGCGAGACGATCTCGATCCGCTTCGACAGCAATACCGCAGCCGGCATGCCGTGGGAATTCCATCCCGAAAAGCGCACCATGACCGTCCGGATCGGCGAGCGCAATCTCGCCTTCTATGTCGCGAAGAACCTTTCGGACGAGCCTGTCACCGGGCAGGCCAGCTACACGGTCGAGCCCGAATATACCGGCATCCACTTCAACAAGATCCAGTGCTTCTGCTTCACCCAACAGACGCTCCAGCCGGGCGAGGAAGTACGCATGCCGGTACAGTTCTATGTCGACCCGGCGATCCTCGGGGACGAGAACGGCAAGGCCGTCGAACAGATCACCTTGAGCTATACGTTCTACAAGCTTGAGGAACCATCGAGCTAACCACTAGACCATCCGCCTGCGGGGCATTAAGGGGCGCTACGAGCACCGATTTGGGCACCGTTTCGGGCGCAAGCGCAAACAGACCAGGAAGCATTCATGGCCGGCAAGACCAACCACGATTACCATATCCTCCCGCCCGATATCTGGCCGGTGATCGGCGCCCTTTCGGGGCTGACCTTCACCACCGGGATGGTGCTGTTCATGCACGAGATGGCGATGGCGCATCTGGTCCTGGGAATCGCCATCGCGGGGCTGATCGCAACCTTCTTCAGCTGGTGGTCGAATGTCGTGAAGGAAGCCCATGAAGGCTATCACACGCCGGTGGTGCAGCTGCATTTGCGCTACGGCATGATCCTGTTCATCGCCTCCGAAGTGATGTTCTTCGTCGGCTGGTTCTGGGCGTGGTTCGATTTCGCGCTGTTTCCCAATGTCCTGACCGAGGTGGTCGGCGGGCAATTCCCGCCCAAGGCGGTCGAGGCGGTGATGGATCCGTTCGACCTGCCGCTCTTGAACACGCTGATCCTGCTGTGTTCGGGCACCACCGTGACCTGGGCGCATCATTCGCTGATCCATGGCGACCGCGAGGGCCTCAAGAAGGGGTTGTGGCTGACGATCATCCTTGGCGTGCTGTTCACCAGCATCCAGGCCTATGAATATGCCCATGCGCCGTTCGGCTTCGGCGGCAACACCTATGGCTCGGCCTTCTACATGGCGACCGGGTTCCACGGCTTCCACGTGCTGGTCGGCACGATCTTCCTGATCGTCTGCCTGGTGCGCGCCTATAAGGGCCACTTCACCCCCAAGCAGCATTTCGGCTTCGAAGCGGCCGCCTGGTACTGGCACTTCGTCGACGTCGTGTGGCTGTTCCTGTTCGTCGTCGTCTATATATGGGGCGGCTGGGGCGCGCCGATCCACTGATGTCGGATTGGGCGCTTGCGCAGTTCAATCTCGCGCGGCTGCTCAAGCCCGAGGGCGATCCGAGCGTACAGGAATTTTTCGACAATATCGACCGGATCAATGCGCTCGCTGATGCTGCGGACGGTTTCGTCTGGCGCCTGGTCGAAGAGCCGGGCGAGATCGCGGTTCCGGCGGATCCCTTGCTGAAGACCAACCTGACGGTGTGGCGCGATGTGGATGCGCTGTTCGAATTCACCTATCGCACCGCGCATACGCAAATCATGGCCAAGCGCAGGCAGTGGTTCGAACGAACCGACAGTGCCTATATGGCGCTATGGTGGATCGAGGATGGACGACGACCGACCGTCGAGGAGGGCTTGGCGAAGTTGTGGCTGATCGATCGGTTTGGCCCGACCGTTCATGCGTTCGGATTCAAGTCAGTCTTTCCGGCGCCCGACAAGGCCGGCTCCCCGGCCGATCATCACACGGATCTACGGTGTGTCGGAAACATCTGAGCCGTCGATCGCCAGCGCCGCGCTGAAAGGCCTATGCCCGCAATGCGGCGCGAAGACGCTGTTCGAAGGGTTGGCGAGTTTTGCGCCGAGCTGCGGGAAATGCGGCCTCGATTTCTCCAAATTCAATGTCGGTGACGGTCCGGCGGCGTTCCTGACGCTGGTGATCGGCTTGGTGATCGTGCTCCTCGCTCTGCGGGTCGAGTTCAGTTTCCATCCGCCGTTCTGGGTGCATGCCTTGTTGTGGGTGCCTCTCACAGGCGCAGCGGTACTGTGGGGGCTGCGCGTCAGCAAGGCCTGGCTTCTGCAATCCGAATATTGGCGCAAGGCCAAGGAAGCGACCGGCAAGGATGTGGGGAAGGACGCGGAATGACCCGCAAGCTGCCGTTGATCCCGACGATCATCGTACTGGCCGCTGTCGGGATGATGGTCGGGCTGGGCGTGTGGCAGCTCCAGCGGGCCGAATGGAAGAATGCGCTATTGGAGCAGTATGCGGTTGCCGCCGACGCAGGACCAGTCGAATGGCCTCGCACTTCGCAAGACGTCGAGGCGGCGCTCTATCGTAACGCCTCGATAGATTGCGACCGTGTGATTGCTCTGGACGGGGTTTCGGGACGAAATGCCGAGGGCGAAGCAGGATGGGCGGAAATCGCCCGCTGTATATTCAACGATGGGAGCGAAGCCGACATCGTGCTTGGCTGGTCGTCCGAGCCAAGCAGCGTCGAGTGGACGGGCGGAGAAGTGTCCGGGGTTATCGGACCCGGTCGAAATGGCGAGGCCCGGCTTGTTGCCGAACCGCCCCTGGCAGGCCTCGAGCCCAATGCGACGCCCGATCCGTCGGACCTTCCCAACAACCACCTTAGCTATGCGATCCAGTGGTTCTTTTTCGCGCTCACCGCGCTGGCGATCTACGCCCTGGCGCTGAGGAAGCGATGGAAGGGAGAGCCCTAGCGCGGCGTCAGCGTGATGTGGCGCAGCACGTCGATTTCGCGCCCGGCGAACGCCCCGGTGAAGTGCAGCAGTCCGAATCCCAGTTCCCTTGAAGGGAAGTTCATCACCACTTCCATCCGCATCGCCCCGACTCCGGGCACCGGATAATCGAGCGCGCCGACGAAGCCGGGCATCTCTTCCCACGGGCATGGCAGAAGTTCGGAGACATCGACCGTCGCATCCCGGTTGCTGTTGCGGATCGGCACAGTGAACTCGTCGGGCAGGATCGATCCCAGCTCCTGCGGTTCCATCCGCATTTCCTGGTCGCCCGAGCCCTTGAAGAACAGGGCGCCGCCGTCGAGATATTCGAGTTCGACCTTCTCGGTTGGCTCGTCGGAGAGGAAAACCGATTCCCCGCCATAGCTGCCGCCGCCCTTGCGGTTGGTGATCAGCCATTTACCGGCCAGCGGTTCGGCGGTCGAGCTGGCGATCATGCCGCACAAATCGCCGGGGATTTCGACCTCCTGCGCCAGCGTGGGCGCCGAATTTGCGGCAAGTGCAATCGAAATGACCAGGCATTGCAAACGCATGGGCATTCTCCCGAATCGTCTGGACTGGCCGAACCCTAGCACGGGTTGCCCTCGGGTCGGCAAGTATCGGCCCAATCTCCGTCTTGCTTGCTTCGGGCGACCTGCGCGGCTAACCGCCGCCCACCATGGACTATGTCTCCACCCGCGGCAGCGCCCAAGACCAACATGGGCCGCTCAGCTTCGAAGGCGTCACGCTGGCCGGACTGGCGAGCGACGGAGGGCTGTACCTGCCGTCTGAATGGCCGCGTTTCAGCGAGGCGGAGATCGCCGCATTGGCGGGCCTGCCCTATGCCGAACTGGCGGTGCGGGTGATGCAGCCGTTCGTCGGCGAGAGCCTTACCGAAGAGCGACTGCGCGAGCTGTGCGAAGGCGCCTATGGCCGGTTCGCGCATGAAGCGGTGACTCCGTTGCTCCAGCTCGACGAGCGGCTCTGGCTGCTGGAGCTGTTCCACGGGCCGACGCTGGCGTTCAAGGATGTCGCGCTGCAATTGCTCGGGCGGCTGTTCGAGGAATTCCTGTCGCGTTCCAACGACCGGCTGACAATCGTCGGGGCGACCAGCGGCGACACCGGCTCGGCCGCGATCGACGCTGTCGCCGGGCGCGAGCGGGTCGATATCTTCATGCTCCATCCCAAGGGCCGGGTGAGCGAAGTCCAGCGCCGCCAGATGACCACCGTGATGGCCCCCAACGTCTACAACATCGCGATCGAAGGCAGCTTCGACGACGCCCAGGCGATGGTGAAACGGATGTTCGGCGATCCGGCGCTGACCGGGCGCTTCAATATCGGCGCGGTCAATTCGATCAACTGGGCGCGGCTGATGGCGCAGGTGGTCTATTACTTCGCCAGTGCGCTCCAGCTCGGCGCGCCGCACCGCAAGATCGCGTTCTCGGTCCCGACCGGCAATTTCGGCGATGTCTTTGCCGGCTATGTCGCGGCGCGGATGGGCTTGCCCGTAGAACAATTGATCGTCGCGACCAATGTCAACGACATCCTCCACCGGGCACTGTCTTCGGGCGACTATTCCGCGGGCACCGTAACTCCGACCGCCGCCCCGTCGATGGATATCCAGGTCAGCTCCAATTTCGAGCGGCTGCTGTTCGATTGCGGCGGGCGCGACGGCAAGGCACTGGCCGAGCAGATGCGTGGCTTCGAGGCATCGAAGGCGATGCAGCTCACCAATGCCCAGCGAGAGGGCGCGGCGGGCCTGTTCACCAGTGCCCGCGCCGATGCGGGCGACATGCAGCGCGCGATGCAATGGGCGGCGGATCGCTGTGGAGAGATCATCGATCCGCACACCGCGATCGGGCTGCACGCGGCGCGCCAGTCCGGGCTCGATCCCGCGATCCCGATCGTCACGCTGGCGACGGCCCATCCGGCCAAATTCCCCGACGCGGTCGAACGCGCGACCGGGACCAGGCCCGCGCTGCCCGCGCGGGTCGGCGATCTGTTCGAGCGCGAAGAGCGCTATGTCGAGCTGCCCGGCGATTATGAAGCCGTCGCCGCCTATGTCGCGGAGCACGCCACGCCCAATGGCTGAACTGGCGCTCCAGCCGATCCTGATAGAGGGCCGGGGCTGGGCCGATTACGGGCTGGTCGACAGCGGCCATGGCCGCAAGCTCGAGCGTTATGGGGATTACCGATTCATCCGCCCCGAGCCGCAGGCGATGTGGTCGCCGCGTTTGGGGGATTGGGATGCTCACGGCGAATTCGTCCCCGGCTCGGACGAGGATGGCGGCGGGCGCTGGCAATTCGCGCGGGATGTTCCGGATGGCGGCTGGCCGCTCGCCTGGCACGACGTCCGCTTCACCGCCCACTGCACGCCGTTCCGCCATCTCGGCTTTTTCCCCGACATGGCCCCGGTGTGGGAGTGGATGCGCGGGCAGCTGGCCGGGATGCAAGACGCGCAAACGCTCAACCTGTTCGGCTATACCGGGGTCGGGACGCTCGCCCTGTCGCAATGTGGCCCGGTGACCCATGTCGATGCCTCGAAGAAGTCGGTCGCGCAGGCGAAGGACAATGCCGAACTGGCCGGGATGGCCGATCGCCCGATCCGCTGGCTCATCGACGACGCCGCCAAATTCGCCGCGCGCGAAGTCCGGCGCGGGAAGCGCTATGACGGGATCATCCTCGATCCGCCCAAATTCGGGCGCGGGCCGGAGGGCGAGGTCTGGCGGCTCGAAGAAGGCCTGCCCGGCCTGATCGGCGATTGCTGCAAGCTGCTCGATAGCGAAAGCCGCTTCCTGTTTCTCACCGTCTATGCCGTGCGCATGTCTTCGCTGGCGCTGGCCGGCCTGCTGGCGGAGCATTTCATCGCGGTTCCCGGCACGATCGAGCATGGCGAACTTGCCGTGCGCGAGGAAGGCGCGGATGGCCGACTGCTGCCGACCGCGATTTTCGCGCGCTGGAAGAACTGATCTCCTCCCCCTTGATGGGGGAGGGATACGAAGGCTTGTCGGCTTGCCGACTAGCCATAGTTGGGTGGGGGTGAGTTGACATATTCCGGCGACGTCACCCCCATCCAAGCTTCGCTAGCTCCTGACGGAGCAAGCTGCGCTATCCTTCCCCGATCGAGGGGGAAGGACGGCAATGCTGGACTTCGCAGGGATTGTAAGTAGGGCAAAGGGAATGGCCGACAGCCTCTATCTTGAAGTTGCCGATTTCGAGCATGACGTGCTCACCGGGATCTATTCGGAGGAGACCGGCAAGCCCCAGCCGCTGCGCTTCACGATCAGGGCCAGGCTCAGGCCAGCCGAGCATTACAATCAAGACACCCATCTCGATGCCAGCCTCAATTACATGGACCTCAAATTCGCGGCCTCCGAAGCGCTTGGCACCTCCACCCATTTCAAGCTGATCGAAGCGGTCGCCGAACATGTCTGCGACACGCTGTTCCTGCGCGACGAGCGGATCGAGGAGGTTTCGGTCAAGATCGTCAAGCTGGCGCTGAGCGACAAGGGAGAGAACATCGGCATAACCCTCACGAGGCAACGGCGGTGACCAAAGGCCGCCTCGTTCGGGCGACCGGACTGCCCGATGGCCCGCTCGATGCAGCGGCTGCATTTCACGAGCGGATCCTTCCGGACATCCGCGGGGACCTTGACGGAGTCGAGCACATTGTCGTCGTCTTCGATGCTGCCGATCACGCCCACGAGGATTGGCGACTTGCGGCGATTCGCGGGCTGGCCCGCGATGCGGCACCCTGCAGAGTGAATGGTGTCGTCGGGTTGCTCGATGCGTCGCAGGCCATGGCGGAGTCGATCCGGTTCCTGGACGATTCGCCCGGTATTACCGGCCAGCTGTTCGCTTTGGATGGCATCGGCGCGGGAAATCCGGCAAACTGATGCTATATGGCAAGCGTGAGCACCTCCAACGCCCCCCTGGTCGACGGCTTCAACCGGCGGATCACCTATCTGCGCCTGTCGGTGACCGATCGCTGCGATTTGCGCTGCAGCTATTGCATGCCCGAGCAGATGACCTTCCTGCCGCGCAAGGATGTCCTCAGCCTCGAGGAGCTGCACAAGCTCGCGCTCGGCTTCATCGACCGCGGGATCAACAAGATCCGCCTGACCGGTGGCGAGCCGCTGGTCCGGCGC